>DATAHE010000368.1:0-8658 GCA_036263355.1 Steroidobacteraceae bacterium
TGGCGTGGCAGAAAATTCCAGCCGCCATTCAAATGATCAATCAACGATTGCGATTTGTATTGCGTCAGTGCGGCAATGCGACGAATGCCTGAGTTAACACAGTTGGAAAGAGAGAAATCGATGTTGCGATAAATGCCGCCGAAGGGAACGGCAGGCTTTGCGTGCCAGTGAGTCAGATGTCCCAGTCGTGTGCCATTGCCACCGGCCAATACCAATGCCACGGTATTGTCAGCGAGATGCACGCTTTCACCACGATAACCGCACGCCGACACAGCCATAGATAGCTCCTCGCGACGATCAACGGACTGACAATGATGGGATAAACGAAGGGAGGTCGATCCTACGCCTTGATGATGTCAGTTCGGAGCCGGGGAATATACCTAGCAACGCAGTGATTTGGATTCGGTTCGCCTGAGCTTGTAGATACTCAGGTGATTTCTAGGTTTTCTATGAAACAAGTTCGCTGGATGTTTGATGCTATCCGGGAACCAATGTTTTGCTACTGCAGTGATGATTGCCATGGCAATCATCACTGCAAAGGATTTCTAAATTGACGTGATCAGTTCTTTGCCTGCTTGGTGCTTGCAGCTGCCTTCTTGGTCGAGGCTTTAGCAACAACCGGTGTTGCAGCTGGCGCTTCAACCTTGGCAACCGGTGCAGGCATCTTGCGTGCCGTGCGTACCATCGAGATCAATTCACTGGCGACAGCCAACTGCTTTTCATGATCATTGCCCAGCACCTTGTACTTGCCATCGATAATCACGGTGGGAACGCCTTCTACACCATAGGTCGGTACGGCCTGTTCAGCACTGCGCATCTTGTTCATCACACCGAACGAGTTATACACGCTGACGAATTCCTGTCCGTTGATGCCCTGCTTCACCAGAAAATCAGTAATCGCAGACAGATCACCCAGCTTCTGGTTCTGTCCGTGGATTGCGTTGAAGATGGCCGAGTCGAGCTTGGGATCCAGCTTGCCCATGGCCAGCAATGCATAGTAAGCCTGACCAATGCTGGCCCAGTTAGGATGGCCAAACGACACTGGAATTCTTTCGAAGGCAACATCGGAAGGCAGCTTGGCTACCCATGCGTTAACGACGGGCGAGAATTGATAGCAATGCGGACATTGGTACGAGAAGAACTCTGTCACCACGATCTTGTTAGGATCACTGGTGGGCTGAGCTGGTCTGAGAACCGTGTAATCGGTACCTTCCACCAGCGCAGCACTGGCTTGAAAGCCAATCAACGACAGCACCAACATCACACTACCGCACAACAAGCGACGCATAATCTCTCCCCGAAATATGACCAATACGGATGCTGGGACGAAGTGTAATGGTTCTTACCCTTCCGGTGTCAGCTCAGCCCGACATTAAATTGACGTCAGTAAATTGTTGCGATGCAAACTCTGCGACCGACCCGGCAATTCCGCAATGAATTGCCTGCACCGGCGTGTCCGGTATAGCCCACTACGTTAATCTCGCACCCGCCGATTGCTTTATCCGCACCAATGACCGACTGTCCGTAAGGGCAGACAGTGGGACAGTCAGATAAGCATGGCGCAGGCTTGCCGCCGACATCACTCCCCTTCAGGAATTGGATTTAGTACCGGGTGCAGGAAAATTTCATGCGAAGCATTTTGTCTATCAAGACCATTGCGCCCCTGTTGTTGTCGCTGATGACATGGTATTTGGTTTCCGGCATCGCGACAGCACAATCCACTGCCGATGACGAGCAGTATTCACGCATCATCATCAAGTGGAAACAACACAAAGCTCACACTCATACACAAAGTATCGAAGCCACTGATAACGACATGCGACACACCGTTGGCGCATCACTGCTACGTCGCCGTGGCATCAGCGACAACATGGATGGCATGCAACTACAACGTCCATTGAAACGTGCTGAGTTCTCAAAAGCACTGGTCAAACTGAATGCCAATCCCGATGTTGAATTTGCAGTAGAAGACAAAAAGCGTTTCCCGCATGCATTGACTAATGATCCATTGATTACCGCCAGCAGTAACCGAACTGGTCAGTGGTACTTGAACGATCCCGCTGCAAACTCGCAGTGGGCATCAGCTATTAACGCGATTACTGCCTGGAACTATTCAACCGGTGGTGCTGCTGGCAGTGGCGTTATCGTTGCGGTAGTTGATACAGGCATACGCGCCGATCATCCTGACTTGGCTGGCAAGATAGTCGCAGGCCGCGACTTCATTAATTGTGATGAATCGAATTGCTCGGGATCAGGCTTAACTTACTTCACGGCGAACGATGGCGATGGCTGGGACGACAAGCCCGATGATCCAGGTGACTGGGTTAGTACTCAAGATAAAGCTGCACACACCTTCTTCGCTAACTGCGATACCGAAGACAGCTCGTGGCATGGTACGCGCGTCGCGGGAATCATCGGTGCAGGTACGAACAATGGCATTGGCATCGCGGGCATTGGCTATAACGCACGTATTCTGCCCATTCGCGCATTGGGTAAATGCGGTGGCTATGACTCCGATATCACAGCGGGTATGCGTTGGGCGGCTGGATTACACGTATCGGGCATTCCAGACAATCCCAATCCGGCACGAGTAATCAATCTCAGTCTGGGTAGCGCCGATCCTTGCAATCAAACTTACACAACGGTCATCAACGAACTCAAGGCGATCACACCCGGCGTATCTATCGTCGCCTCTGCTGGTAACGATAGTTCAGCCACCAACATGCCTGCAAATTGCCCCGGCGTAATAGGCGTGGTTGCGATTCGCAACGCCGGATCGAAAGTGGGCTTTAGTAGTCTTGGACCAGAGGTCAGCATTGCCGCACCGGGTGGCAACTGTGGCAATGGAAGTGGACCTTGTTTATTTTCAATTGATACCACTACCAATTTAGGAACAGTGGATCAAACACAGACTTGCCCAGTGACAGGTAACGCAACTGCAAAATGTCGTACGACACCAGGTGTAAACGATTATACGGACCAGCTAAACCCAAATCTTGGAACAAGCTTCTCTGCGCCGATTGTTTCTGGAACGATTGCATTGATGCTGGGTGCAAACAATAGTCTTACGCCCACGACCATCACGACACGATTGAAGGCAACTGCGACACCATTTCCGCAACCGGAATTGGACACAAACAACCAGCCCATTAGTTGTATGTCTCCTAGCGCTACGAACGCCTCAACAATTAATTCTGCTCCTTGCAATTGCACGACAGCGCTCTGCGGCGCAGGAATGGTCAACGCATTAAAGGCGGTTCAATCTGTGGCACCGCCGAATATTGTGATCACTGGTAATGCCACTGTTGCACAAGGTGGGACGGATACACTGAGTGCTGCAACCAGCACAGCTGCAGATGGCGGAACTCTCAGTTATGCATGGACGGTCGTTAGCGGTGGTGCATCGCTTTCCGCAGCCAACACTGCGAGCACTACGGTGACTGCGCCGAATGCGGACGTCACAGTGATCGTTCGCGTAACCGTAACAGATAGCTGGAGTAACTCTGCGTCGAAAGACTTTTCGATTACCGTCGGTGCTGGTAGCAGTTCGAGTAGTTCAAGTGCTTCCAGTGCTGCTTCATCTGCTTCAACATCGGCCTCCTCTACCAGCGCAGCTGGAGCGAGCAGCTCATCGGCAGTCACCGTGACAGGCGCTACCAAAGGCGGCGGTGCGATACAGATTGAATGGTTGTTGAATTTCGCCGCGTTACTGATGTTGCGTGCGAGGCGTGTTCGACTCACGATACACAACAAGTGAACTTGATGTAGGGCGGGTTAGCAGTCTTGCGTAACCCGCCATAAGAAGTGACATCGGTGGATTACACGGAGGAACCGCTAATCCACCCTACTCCCGACTACAAAACTGTGTGGGCTATTTTTGATTCAGCTTGTTGCTGGTGAAGTCTTTCAGATACTTCAAGAATGCATCGCCAAGACTTTCGTGCTTGAGTGCGTACTCAACGGTCGCCTGCAAATAACCCAGCTTGCTACCGCAGTCATAGCGTTTGCCATTGAACTCATACGCATACACTGCCTCATCATTCATTAACGCGGCAATGCCATCGGTCAATTGAATCTCACCACCGGCACCACGACCAATGGTCGTCAGCTTGTTGAAAATATTACCAGTCAGAATATAACGACCCACTACTGCAAGATTAGACGGTGCATTCTCGGGCTTTGGCTTTTCAACAATCTTGCTAACGCGACTGACTTTGCCTTCACGATTTTCGGTGGCAACGATTCCATACTTGTTCGTATCTTCTTTTGGCACCAGCTCGACACCCAGTACGCTGGCATTGCGTGCAGCATGAATCTCTGCCATCTGCTTCAGGCATGGCACTTCAGCATCAATCAAGTCATCGGCGAGATGCACGAAGAAAGGCTGGTTCTCAACAACAGGACGGGCGCATAAGACAGCGTGACCCAGACCCAGAGGTGACCCTTGACGAATGAAGATGCAGCTTGCCCACGAAGGCACAATACTCTTCACTGCTTTCAGCAAGTCGTCCTTGCCCTGCTTCTCGAGTTCTTCTTCCAGCTCATGATCGGTATCAAAGTGATCAGCAATCGCACGCTTGGTCGCGCCGGTGATAAACACCAGTTTGGTCGCACCAGCGGATAAAGCTTCTTCCGTGGCATATTGAATCAGCGGCTTGTCGACGATTGGCAGCATCTCTTTTGGGCTGGCCTTGGTGGCAGGTAAAAACCGTGTGCCACGACCTGCAACGGGAAATACTGCGAACTCAATCTTGGACTTCTGCATCACTCAACTCCTGCGTCAAAATTCGTTTAATCATACCGACGTTTTATTGCAATCGATGACTGCATTTCAGAGAAACATTCCACAAAATCTGTAGGACGTTAGCGGACAAGAACCGGAACTTCAAATGAGCACACGAACAGTGCAAATGATGTGCTTATGCCTTCAGTTATCACTTCGTGCTGGAACTCAATTCCAGTCTTGCCACCGTCACCAAGGTGTCCCAGCTACGACAGCCAGGGCATTGCCAGAAATGTGTGCCCGTAGTAACACCACAATCGACACAACGAAATTTTTGCGTACGCCTGAATATGCGTGATAGCGCGGTTGCCATCGCTTGCAGCTGCGATGGCAATGCTTCTTTAATATCGCCAGCGAGTGACGTTACCAGCTCGCCCAGATTGGCATCGCGCGCCAGAAAGTCTGGCAAGCAGCTGACGAGGAATGGATCATCCAGCACGCCCATCATGATCGCGGCGTAAGCAAGCTGGGCACGTTGCGCTGTGTTGGTAACATGCAATCGCAATTCTTCATCAGCGGTTTCAAATGTTTGTCCAGCCATGTGCAGGGCTTGCACATATCGCGGCAATGCCATGTGCAACAGATGTGGATGCAATTCCAGTATTCGGCGCGACAAACAGCCAGCAAGACGCGCATCATTTTCAGCAAGCGCTATGTCTGCACGCAATAGTGCACTGCGTGGAAAGTTGCGTTGAATGCTGCGTGCCTGATGCAACCATTCGCGAGCCTGTGCCAAGTTACCTTCTGACTTCGCATCATCAGCGAGTTCGCAATAGTAATGAGCAAGTGCGGTGGGGCTTTCAGGCGAAGTGTGTGCAACCAGTTGTTGATAAATGGCAATCGCCTGCTGCCAGTCACCTTGTTGTTCGTAGATGTTGAGCAGATTGCGTAACGCGAGATTGCGATAAGCGCTCTTGTTACTCAATTGTTGAAAACAGGCTTCAGCACGATCAAGCAATCCTGCGCGCAGGTAATCATCGCCCAACGCAGCACTGGCCTGATCGCGATATTCCTGTGGTACGTCTTCACGCCTCACGACATCTTCGTGAATGCGAATAGCCCGATCGACTTCACCACGACGGCGATAAAGATGACCCAGTGCGAGTTGCGTTTCCACCGCATCAGCGTCGTTTTCGGCCATGCGTCGCAATACTTCCAGCGCCTTGTCCTGTTGCTCGTTCAACAGGTGATTCAGACCGGCAAAATACGATTCACTTACCGGTGCAGATATCGAGCGTGGTGATGTTGACTTTCTTGTAAGCCGCGCCGCGAACCAGCCTGCGGCAACGGCGAGTAACAATGCAAAGACTAGATCAGGAGAAAGGTCAAACTGCATAATCAAGGATTGTCGTTAGGTACCGGAATTGTTTGTTGAGCTTGAGACGTGGCAAAGCCAATTACGCAATGATTCAACTTTGTTTTTCTGCGAGTGCACGCACCTGCGCTTCTGCGGCTTTCAATGCGCGACGTAAACGGCCACGTTCACTCAGCAACTCTGCAACCCATAATCCTTTTACAAAGATGCCGAGCAATAAACCCAGCGCCAAGGCAATCACCAGCATCAAGCCCAGTCGCAGATTGACTTGAACAAACGCGAGCTCAAGCTGAACGGACTGCGGGTTGAGCGCGGTGAACACCAGTGCCACCAGCATAACAACCACCAATACTGCGAAGAATTTGCCACGTGCCATAAGGTTACCTGAGCAATGAGTGGACCATTATTCGATAATCATCCCTGGGACAATCATCCTTGAGACAATCATCCCTGATCATACTTGCTGATCATCCATCTAAAAGCACAACGCGGGGCTAACCCCGCGTTGATAATTGACTGTGAACACTTTCCTTTGTCACCCGAAAACCAGAATCCATTTCAAAATGTAGCGAGCGAAGAGAGTTTGTGCCAAAAGAATAATGTGGCCGGAGCGCAGGAACCGGAGTTTATGCTGCGATAAATGAGGATTCGGAGCACCGCATGGACACAAAATATCGAGCGCAGTAATTTTGAAATGGGTTCTATTCACGGATCGGCATGCCGATGCTTGCATCAACACGCTCACGTAACTCCTTACCCGGTTTGAAATGTGGCACATGCTTGCCTGACAACGCCACTGCTTCACCGGTTTTGGGGTTTCGTCCTTGTCGGGCTGGACGATAGTGCAGCGAGAAGCTGCCGAAACCACGAATCTCGATGCGATGTCCTTCTGCCAGCGCATCACTCATGATTTCCATGATTTGTTTGACTGCAAGTTCCACATCCTTGGTAGCTAGATGTGTCTGCTTGGCAGCGAGTAGTTCAATAAGTTCCGACTTGGTCATCGAGCAGCCTGCATTAGTGACTGATTGGGTGACTGTTTATAACAAAGGGTCAGTTCTTAGAGAGGTCAGCCGGAGGGTTTAGTTCCGGCTGACCATTTTCTGATCGCTGAGTTGAAGGAGCTGATCAAGTCACTGATCAGCTCTTTCGATCAGTTGTCCTGACCTGCAATGTGTTCTTTCAACAAATCACCGAGACTGGTACCTGAAGAAGCATCTGCAGTACGGTAGTTCTGCATGGCTTCAGCTTCTTCATGCATGTCTTTCGCCTTGATGGACAATGCGATAGTGCGTTGCTTGCGATCCACACCAGTGAACTTGGCTTCGACTTCGTCATCCACCTTCAACATCAGACGTGCATCTTCCACGCGATCACGTGACAGTTCAGAAGCGCGCAAATGACCATCTACGCCGCCGCCGAGATCAATGATTGCGCCCTTGGCATCGACTTCGCGTACCTTACCCTTGATGATGCTGCCCTTCGGATGCTCGGCAATCCAGGTTGAGAACGGATCTTTCGCCAGCTGCTTGATACCCAGCGAAATGCGTTCACGTTCTGGATCGATTGCCAGCACCATGGCTTCAACAGTTTGACCTTTCTGGTAGTTACGTACGGCTTCTTCGCCAGGTACATCCCAGGAAATGTCGGAGAGGTGAATCAGACCATCGATACCGCCATTCAAGCCAATGAAAAT
The DNA here is from genome assembly GCA_036263355.1 of Steroidobacteraceae bacterium. GTDB lineage: Bacteria > Pseudomonadota > Gammaproteobacteria > Steroidobacterales > Steroidobacteraceae > CAILZL01. Next base: position 7,795 of record DATAHE010000368.1, read on the forward strand.
GCCGAAATCGGTGATGGACTTGATCTGACCGCTAACGTGATCACCACGATTGAAGTTATCAGAGAAGTCTTTCCATGGATTTGGCTTGCACTGCTTGAGACCCAGCGAAATACGACGGCGCTCTTCGTCGATATCGAGCACCATGACTTCGGTTTCTTGACCGATGTGCACGACCTTCGAAGGATTGACGTTCTTGTTCGTCCAATCCATTTCGGAAACGTGGACCAAGCCCTCGACGCCTTCTTCGATTTCTACGAAGCAGCCGTAGTCGGCGATGTTGGTGACCTTTCCGAACAGACGCGTGCCGGTCGGATAACGACGAGCAATGTTCTGCCATGGATCGTTGCCGAGTTGCTTGATACCGAGGCTGACGCGTTGACGTTCGCGATCGAACTTCAGGATGCGCACATCGATCTCATCGCCCACGTTGACGACTTCTGAAGGATGCTTGACGCGCTTCCATGCCATATCGGTGATGTGCAACAGACCGTCGATGCCGCCGAGGTCCACGAACGCACCGTAGTCGGTGAGGTTCTTGACCGTGCCGCGAACGACTGCGCCTTCCTGCAACTTCTCGAGCAGTTCCGAACGCTCTGCGCTGTATTCCTGCTCAACCACTGCACGACGCGAAACCACAACGTTGTTGCGCTTCTGATCGAGCTTGATGACTTTGAACTCGAGGGTCTTGCCTTCGAGGTACGAAGGATCGCGAACCGGACGCACATCGACGAGCGAACCGGGGAGGAACGCGCGCACGAAATCGATTTCGACCGTAAAGCCGCCTTTGACACGGCCGTTGATAATGCCTTTGACGATTTCCTGCTTGTTGAATGCTTCTTCGAGACGTGACCAGGTGCGTGCACG
>DATAHE010000369.1:0-2305 GCA_036263355.1 Steroidobacteraceae bacterium
CATCACTTCTTTGGCGGTTTCGGGTCGTTGCCGATGGGTGACAATGCCAGCAATACGAACCAGATTTCCGTGCTCCAGGGTTTTAAGTTCGCTTGCTGTGCGGACTTTCAGCTTCAGCAATTGATTGCGCAATAATGCCAACGGATGACGACCGAGCGAAAATCCCGTGCTGCAGTAATCTGTCAGAATCTCGCGGCCTTCAGTTGGCTTTGGAAATTTCATCGGTGATTCGCTGGGAGCGTGACCTGCCAGCATGCCGGGCAATCGTTCCACACCTAATGCATTCCATACTGCGGATGCTCTCGCAGGTTGTAATGATGCCAATGCGCCTGCTTTGGATAATACGTCCATTGCCTTGGCATTCAGCATGGCGCGATGTGCAAGGTCACTCGTATTATCAAAACGTTGTTGCGAACGTGCGGCAACAATGGCAGTTGCTTGCTTTTCATTCAAACTGCGAATCATGTTCATGCCAATGCGCACTTCGGGTTTGCCTTGGTCACTGATTTCCAATGTGCATTCCCAGTTACTGTGATTCACATCCACCGGTCTAAATACAACATGATTGCGTCTGGCGTCGGCAATCAATTGCGCTGGCGCATAAAATCCCATCGGATAACTGTTTAATAACGCAGCACAGAATGCAGCGGGTTCATGACAACGCAGCCATGCTGAGTTGTAAGCGAGTACGGCAAACGAAGCAGCATGCGATTCTGGAAAGCCATACGAACTGAATCCTTCTATCTGGCTATAGATTTGATTGGCGAATTGCTGTGTGTATCCGCGTTCCAGCATGCCATTGATCAACTGTTCTTTGAATTCTTCTATTCCACCACGTCGCTGCCATGCAGCCATGGAGCGTCGTACCTTATCTGCCTGACCAGCAGTGAATCCTGCTGCAACCATCGCAATCTCCATCACCTGTTCCTGAAACAAGGGCACGCCATGGGTGCGTTCCAATACTTTCTTCAATGCTTCACTGGGATAAGTGATGGGTTCCACTCCCTGTCGACGTCGCAAGTACGCATGCAACATGCCGCCCTGGATCGGCCCCGGTCGCACAATCGCAATTTGTGCCACCAGCTCGTAATACTTTGTCGGTTTAAGTTTTGGCAGCGTAGACATCTGCGCACGGCTCTCTATCTGAAAAACACCGACAGTTTCCGCGCGACATATCATGTCGTAAGTGGTTTTGTCTTCCTTGGGAATATCCTGCATGCGAAAGGGTGTGGCTCGTTTCTGATATTGAGTGATCATATTCAACGCTCTACGAATGGCAGAGAGCATGCCCAATGCCAGACAATCGACCTTTAATAACCCAAGTGTTTCCAGGTCTTCTTTATCCCATTGAATGACTGTTCGCGCAGCCATGCTGGCATTTTCCAATGGCACCAATGTTGATAGTGAATGCTCGGAAATAACAAAGCCACCCACGTGTTGCGAGAGATGCCGTGGAAAGCCGATGAGTTCATTAACTAGCGTTGAGAATTGCTGCGCGAGTTTTGAGTTGGGATCAAAGCCGATTCGTTTTAATTCTCGTGGCAGATCGCCTTCAAACCAGTTCATGGATTTTGCCAGCGCATCAATCACGTCTGGTGCAACGCCTAGTGATTTACCTACATCGCGTATCGCCATGCGACGTTTGTAGCAGATGACTGTGGCGGCTAATGCGGCGCGCGAGCGACCGTATTTTTCATACACATGTTGAATGACTTCTTCGCGACGATCATGTTCGAAGTCCACATCAATGTCCGGTGGTTCTGCTCGCTCCTTGGATATAAAGCGTTCGAAAAGAACTTTCATGCGTGAAGGGTCTACTTCGGTAATGCCTAGTGCATAACACACGGCAGAATTGGCGGCGCTACCTCGACCTTGGCAGAGGATGCTTTTCGAGCGCGCATACTCCACAATTTCCTGTACGGTGAGAAAGAAATGCTCGTACTTCAACTCCGCAATCAATGCCAATTCTTTCTCTAATAGTTCATTGACATCTTCTGGTGTTCCTTCCGACCAGCGCTTCTGTGCTCCTTTGAATGTCAGGGCGCGAAGATGGTCGCTTGCTGTTAATCCTTTCGGCACCAATTCATGTGGATATTCATAACGCAGCTCGCTCATTGAGAAGCGACATTGCTCTGCCACTCTCAATGTATTTTCAATTAACGCTTTCGGGAATAATTTCTGTAGGGTGGTGATGGGACGTAAATGATGTTCGCCATTCGCAAAGCCTCGTTTGCCAATCTTGTCCACCGTGGTGCCAAGTCGGATGGCAGTCAGCACATCGTGTAACTTGCGACGTGCGCGAGTG
>DATAHE010000370.1:0-11519 GCA_036263355.1 Steroidobacteraceae bacterium
GCTGGCATGCGCGTTTTTGTTTGCGATCTTGATGCAAGCAATGCTGCGCCTGGCGCGCGGCTGGGCGCTGTCGGCGCTACAGGCAATCCTCGATCTGCAATTGCTTGGCGACTTCATGCGTCATGCGGTGCGATTACCGCTAGGTTTTTTCATGCAGCGCAAACCCGGCGATTTGTTGCAACGAATGGCGAGTAACAGTGAATTGCGTTCGTTCCTCGGCACACATATCGCATCCTCAATCCTGGATACCTTCTTGCTGGTCGGATATGCAGCACTGATGTTGATGTATCAATGGCAGCTGGGCCTGCTGGTAATTGCCGTCGGCTGCGCACGTGCCGTGTTACAAATAGTGTTGCGCAATCTGAATCGCATGGCCATGGCGACAGAGTTGGCCGCTCTAAGCGGTGCAGGTAGCACTTTGGTCGAGACACTCGGTGCCGTTGAAACGATTCGCGCTGCGTCAGCAGAATCTTTTGCAATTCGTCGCTGGAGCGATCGCGTAGTACAGCGCGCCGTTGCCAGCAAGCCGCGATTGAATCTGGATAATGCAGCGAAACAGCTGACACAACTTACCAATGCACTAGGCGTAGCCGCCGTGAGTGCGCTAGCAGGTTATCAGGTGATTACAGGCGGCATGTCAGTTGGTGTGTTCTCAGCTTTCATGACATTACAGGCGCTCTATTTGACGCCGTTCAATGCGTTGATCGAGGCATTCGGTCAATGGCAACAACTCGGATCGCATATCGCCAGACTCGACGATGTTCTCGAAACCAGACCTGAAGATAGCGGGACTGCGGATGCGACTTCAATAAGTGGTGCCATTAGTTTACGAAACGTGTCATTTCGATACTCTTCGGCAACACCCTGGATACTGCGTGATATCAATATTGTCATTCGGGCTGGCGAGAAGATCGCCATCGTCGGCTTGTCAGGCTCGGGAAAGAGTACGTTGGCAAGAGTGATGTTAGGCATGCTGTCACCTGCAGAAGGTGCAGTGTATTTCGACGATAAAGAGTTGCGACACTATAATTTATCCAAACTACGCACGCGTGTGGGCGTAGTGCTTCAGGAAATCGGCACATTGAATCGGTCGGTGACCGACAACATTCGTGTAACCAATCCTGAGTTGTCATTCGCATCAGTAAAGTCAGCCGCACAAGCAGCGTGCATTGATGATGTCATTGAGATGTTACCCAACGGGTTTGCAACGATATTGGGAGATCAGGGCTTTCAACTTTCAGGTGGGGAACGCCAGCGTCTGTGTATTGCACGTGCGATTTCCAGTGGACCCGCTGTCCTGGTGCTGGACGAAGCAACGAGTGCGCTGGATAGCGTCGTCGAGCGCCGTATCAACGCGAATCTTGCCGCGATGCGATGTACGCGAATCGTAATCGCACATCGGTTGGACACCATTCGCGATGCTGATCGTATTCTGGTACTGGATGATGGTCGTATTGTGCAGCAGGGATCGTTTGACTCACTAAGCGCTCAATCAGGACTGTTTAATACCATGTTGCATTCGATGTATCCCTCGTCGGGAATGTCAGCAGGCGATTGCAATTCGCTGCAAGCACAAGCAACTATAGTGACGGGATGCAGCTAATATGAAGCCGTCATATTTCTTATCGAGTGAATCCGCCGTTGCTTGTCTGTTACAGAAGCTAAAGATCGATGTGACCGCGATTCAGCTACCACATGCTGGAAACGCTTCTGATGGCGAACGGATATTACCCGCATTGGCACGTCATGGCGTCTACGGACGCATTGCACGAATCGAAGCGCAAAACTTGCGGAGCATTGCAACACCGTCATTGATATCGATTAAAGATAATCGCTGGCTGCTGGTTGTCTCTATGGGCTGGCGTCGCTGTGTTGTCGAAGACGGCGCGCAACTTCGATATACATTATCGTTCGATAGCCTCGTCAAACTATTTGACGGCACGGTGCTGGACATCAATCCCGAATTGCCGCAGGGAACAACATTGTGGTCGCGTCTTGCGCGCTTGATATGGCGTCAGCGACGCATACTATATCCAGCGCTAGCATTGGGGCTATTTGCACAAAGCATGACGCTATTGGTTCCGCAGTTAGCTCGCGCATTGGTGGACCGCGCTTTCACTGATGCTTCGCTGGATCTGTTGTTTGCGATTATCGGGGGGATGGTTTTCGCTGCGCTAATTCAAGCCTGGTGCGCCTGGCTTGAAGGCAGCATTGCCCGGCATTTCCAGTTGAATCTCGATGTGATTCTTGAGCGCGCCTTGCTCGCGCATATATTGCAACTGCCGTTCAAGTATCTGGAAAAGAAGTCGCTTGGACGACTGATGCAGGGCTTTCAAGGTATCGGCACCAGTCGATCCTTGTTAACGGGAGATGCATTTGCAGCTGCATTGGGAGGCGTGAGCGCCATCGTGGTACTGCTGATGATGATGCGCATCATGCCACTGGCGACGCTGATTGTCGCGGCGGTCAGTATCTGTGCGATGTCATTGTCAATTGGCATTGGCTTGAAACAGACAAAATTGCAGCAGCATGTTGTCGATGCATCGGTGCGTGAACGCGAATACGCCGCCGAAATCTTCACACATATAGCGACATTGAAGGCGGTGGGAGCCGAACAGTACAGCGTTGAACACTGGCAGTCGTTACTGCGCGATGCGCGCAAGCTCGGCTTGCGTGGAGAACGATTATCTTTGGGAACAGATGTTATCGACGGCGCGCTTGGGCAAATACAGATACAAGCCATCTGGATCTGGGGTGGCTATCAAGTCATTCATGGCGCCCTGCAATTGGGCGAGGTGATGGCCTTCGCATTGATGTCGGCGCTATTTCATTCATCGGTGAGCCATATCGGCAAAGTTATTATTACGTTGCGTGCAGCGTTACCGCATTTGCGGGAGACAGACGATCTTCTGAAGCAACCAAGCCAGCGGCATGTGTCTCCAACGCGGGTCACACAACTGCCTCCAGGCGTTCGCATCCGCAATCTCTGGTTTCGCTACGACTTGGAAGATCAGCAGCGTGCCTGGGTGTTTACAGATTTCAAGCTGGACCTGACACCTGGCGAGATATGCGTCCTTGATGCACCGTCCGGCTTTGGCAAGACAACCTTGCTCAAATTGATTGCTGGGCTTTATCTACCAACCAAAGGCACCATTGCAATCGCGGGGAGATCACCAGCGGAAATGCGCGAGCAGCTTATTTATTTGCCGCAATTCGTGCAATTGTTCAACGCCAGCGTGCTCGATAATCTACGAATATTTTCTGGCGATACTTCGCGTACAAAACTGTTGCATGCAGCAGAATTGTCCGGACTGCATCGTCTCATGCTTGAGTTGCCGATGGGTTACGACACACTGCTTTCCCAAGGCGGAAAAAATATTTCTGGCGGGCAACGTCAGTTGATCGCATTAACAGCCGTACTCGCGTCATCGAAGCCCCTACTGCTACTTGACGAAGCTGCTGCCAATTTGGATGCCGTGCAATGGTCAGCGATTAAATCCTCGCCATTGTTTACTGGCAAAACCGTGTTGTGCGTTAGTCATAGCGTCGCCCAAAACACTTCGGTGCGTCTATAACAGTTCGCCTTACAATAATGCTGATCTTCGCTCCGCTGATAAAGACGCTGATTGCGTCTATCAAAACATATCAAGAAACTTTCAATTTGCTCTTCAACTTCGCCAGCAATTCGCCATGCACGGCCAAGCTGAAAGGTATCGCCGCATCCCAATCGTATGTCCAAGGATGGCCCGTACGGAACTCCGGCGCTTCATTCGCAAAGCGTGGAATGATATGAGCATGCAATGCGGGCTCTGTGTTACCGAACATTGCATAGTTGATTCGCACCGCGCCGGTGGCAGCAAGCACTGCATCGCCTAATAACGCCATGTCTTTTAGAAACTGATCACGATGAGCCGATTCCATCGCGTTCAAATGCGGTACGACCGGATCAGGCAACAACAATGAATAGCCACTGAGAAATTGTGAGCCACCCATGACTGCCCATCCCGATGGCAAACGCGCAATCAAAAGTTCGTAGCCGCCTTTGCGACAGGCTTCAACCATGCGATGAATGGCGGTGGTAGCAGATGCATTCGTGGAGTTATTCATAGGTGGTAATGAACTCTGACCTTAACGTAGTAAAGATTCGACCGACAGCCGCGAAATAGTCGTAAGCTTTAAAGCCAGTGTAACACGACACAATAAGGTGGAGTCACATCAACGCGTCTAAGTAAACAACGCAGGCATTAACGGCCTCATCAGACATCGCCTTCGCTAGTTTCTACTTTGAGGCTTTCAAAACATCCAGTGCATGCTCACCCATTTTGACGGCAAGTTCCTGCTCACCCATCACGATTAAATCAATGCCGGTGTGTCGCAACATTCTTGCATCATCATGACTGTGAGTGCGCGCCACAATATTAAGCCCGGAATTGGTGTCGCGAATGTGCTGCAACGCTTCACGCAGTTGAAAGCTATCGGGAATCGCAAACAACAATACACCTGCGTGCTCAAGACGCACACTTGCAGTCACCACAGGATCAGCAATGTCGCCATGCACGGAAGGAATCCCACGTTCGGTTAACCGGCCAACGATGCGTCTGTCCACTTCGACCACGGCGTAGCGAATACCCTGCTCTTCAAGCATGGTGGCGATCACGCTGCCAACACGACCATGCCCGACCAGTACTGCATGCCCCCGCCAATCCGCAGGTACTACAGGACCATGGTCACGCAGTGTCGTACTGGAACGATCAACGATTGAAAACAGTCTTGGATGACTACGTATGTAACGCTCCGCATAAGCAAGCATGCCAAATACAAACGGATTAACGGCGATGGATGCGATGGAACCCGCCAGCACCAACGTCTGCGCCTCACGCGGCAATAAATTCAGTGCAACCGCCAGCCCAACCAGAATGAAGGAAAACTCACCCATTTGTGAATCACCCGCCGCCACGGTCAAAGATGTTCGTACTGAATAACCAAAAGAACTAACCAGCGAAAACGCTGATAAGAACTTCCACACCACGACAATGCCGGCCACCGCGAGTATCTTGAGAGGGGCCTGCGAGATGATGTGCCAGTCGAACAACATGCCTACAGAAACAAAGAACAGCACGGCAAACGCGTCCTGCAACGGCAGAATGTCGGCACCTGCTTTATGACTCAGCTCTGACTCACTGAGCACCACACCAGCGAAAAATGCACCCAGGGCCAGCGACACGCCGAATAATTCTGCCGATCCAAATGCAATGCCCAAGGCGATGGCCAGTACCGCAAGCGTAAATAATTCACGCGAACGTGTTCCCGCTACCCAGCTAAGCAGTTTGGGTATCAAGCGAGTTCCGACAACCAGCATTAACACAACGAATAGCACGATCTTCGCGATGGTCAGCAACATTGCCTTGACGATGACGGTTGTGGACATTACGTCATCACCAGTTGAATGCTGCTGACTGATGAACTGTGCAACGACGGGTAGCAGCACCAGTACCAATACGGTGGCGATATCCTCAACGATCAACCAGCCGACCACGATCTGCGCGCGTTGCGTGTGCAGGATATTGCGGCTCTCAAGTGCACGTAGCAGTACCACGGTGCTTGAGACTGACAAAGACAATCCGAACACAATGGCTGCGGCAAGGTTCCATTTCCAGGACAATGCGACAAGGGCGCCAACAAGTGTCGCGCCCGCAATCTGCAAAAGCGCACCCGGCACCGCGATGCGTCTGACGCGCATCAGATCCTGCACCGAGAAATGCAGCCCAACACCGAACATCAGCAGAATGACGCCGATTTCGCTCAGCTGTGATGACAACCCCGAGTCAGCAACGAAACCGGGAGTGAATGGCCCGATAAGAATACCTGCAATCAAGTAGCCCACGATGGGTGACAGTTTTAGCTTGTGTGCAATCAGGCCAAAAACAAATGCCAATGCAAAGCCCATTACCATCAAGCCGATCAGTGGTGCGTGATCAAGCATCAGAACGTTTCTCCAGTTTAATTTTCGTTGTTAGCAATTCGGCACATATTACACAGCAATGCATGCTCTCATGCGATGATATTATCGACCATCAACCAACTGAAGCTCATGCCATTTACCCTCGCCCATCCTGCTGCTGTCTGGCCGTTAAAGTACGTGCGATTTCTCGCCGTGATCCCGCTGGTGATTGGCAGCCTGATGCCTGATCTTGCCAGTTATGTGCCAAATTCCCATGAGCTGATTAACACGCATAGCGTTAGAGGAACTTTCGTTATTGACTTGCCGCTGGGCTACGCGCTGCTGATGTTTCTGGTTCTGTTTCGCAAACTGCTGGTTGCGCCATTGTGGGACCCACACCGTCATTTTCTGACAAGTGCGTTTGACGAATTGATCTCACAAAAATTCTGGTGGGTGCTAATCATTCCATCATTGCTAATCGGTAGCTGGACGCACATTGTGTGGGACAGCTTCACCCACGAAAATCACTTCATGGTGCGCAAGCTGCCCATGCTGCAGTACGTAGTTCCTGTCGAAACCGATCATCCCCTGAGACTGTATCGTCTGCTGCAATATGGCTGCTCAGTGGTCGGCATCATGATTGTTGCGTGGTGGTACTGGCACGCATTGCACTCGGCGAACCAGCAAGCGACAGCAAACGCTTCACCAAAAAAATATACTTTGCTCGGTCTCATACTAATTTCCCTGCTCACCGGACTCGGCAATGCCCTGGAGACCGTGCCGGGATTTCATGCCGTGTACTGGTTTATCTCCGTCACGCTCACCACGGCAATGCCGGTTTTTGCCGGGCTGTATCTATTAATGGCAGCAGTATTCTATTGGCGGGAACGCAGCGCACGCCCCGGTTGAATCTGGTTGATTTCGCCTTGTCTTGCCTGCGAAATCAAAAGGCGACACGTTTCCGGCAAGCCACCTTTCTGGTATGAATAGGCCCGTAAAATCGAGTGGTTAGCCCGATATCGTCAACCTGGAGCCGCCTCTCAGCGTTATACGATCGCCCGACTCAGGAGCCATACCATGAAACCCATTACACATTTCGCCATGCCAACCAAAACATCCATCATTAACCGTAAAGTCGCTTGCGCCGGATTGGTTGCCTTATGCGTCACTCTGGCAGGTTGCGATGATCGTGACCATTTTGATGTACCACCGATCCAGCCTTATGACGTACCTAATTCGGTTGTCATCGCTGACTTGGACAACGATGGCAAAAATGATCTCGCCGTGGCCTACACCCATGTCGACAATGGCTTTCCCAATGCCGGATATGTATCAACGATTATCCAGAGTCATTCATCTGATGGCACGTTCATGAAAGGGGTGGACACGGCGATAGGCAGTAACCCTGCCATTCTTGCGGCCGGAAATCTTGATGAAGCCAATGGCATCGATCTGGTCAGCGCCAATGTTTATTCCAACAATGTGTCGGTATTGTTGCAAGGAACCACCGCCGGACAATTTTCCAGCGCAAGCAATATTGCGCTGAGCACGACAACCACGACTTATCCCAACAGCGTCGCAGTGGGCGATCTGAATGGCGATGGCCTGGCTGATATAGCTGTCGCCGATCAAGGCACGGGCGCCAATGTATATGTGCTGTTGCAAGACGCTGCTAATCACGGTCATTTTCTGACACCGGTTGCGTTATCGAATCCGAATCCAGTGAGCAGCGTTGCGATTTCCGATGTGAATGGCGATGGCCTCGGCGACGTGGTTGCCACCAGCTATGACCGGTATGGTGATAACGGCAAGGCGTCGGTGTTCCTTCAAAATGCATCCAGTCATGGCACCTTCATGACACGTGTAGATTACGCCGCTGGGTCAGTGCCAACTGCGGTCAAGATCGCCGATGTCGATGGTGATGGTCGACCTGACTTGATCGTCGCTGATCGCGGCTTCAGTCATTCAGGCAATTACGGTGTTTCAGTGTTGTTCCAGAGCACAACGGTTGCTGGAACATTCCTTGCGCCCGTTACCTATGTCACCGCCTATGGTGCAATTGATGTTGCCATCGGCGATGTGAACAACGATGGAAAACCAGATCTGGTCGTCGCCAATATAGGTGGCTCGTGGACTGGCAGCATTTCGGTGCTGCTACAAGATCCAGCACATGCAGGTGTGTTTAATGCGCCGACCAACTATCCAGGACTGTATGGTCCGCTGGGTGTTGCCATTGGCGATTTGAATGGTGATGGCAAACCTGACATTGCAGTAGCGGATGGCACTCGCGCCACTATCCTGTTCCAGGGCACAACGGCGGGTGTTTTCAATAACCCAGTCGCTGTCGGCCAATAAGCCCAAGCGTTACAGCCACTGTCCGCGAACAATCAGCGTCGTTAGCGCGGCGCTGTTTGATCGACGCATTAATAAACACTGCGAACTTACATTGCCGCTTGCACGCACTGGCGGTGGAACGCTGTATTTCTGCGTGAAGATTTATTCATGCAGAAATCTTGATGTGGCGAAGCTGTTGAAACTTGCGCGTCCGGCACAACTTTCAGCGACGCCATGCGAGCAACAGAATCAATATCCGCATCTTCTCTATAATCCATGGCAAATAGTGCTACGTTGCAGCATGGAACTTAGCAAGCGTGCTTGCGTCTGTTAAAGTTATGCACAGTTTGACCCAAAAGGTATCAACGATGAATACATCAAAATCTTTCCACGCGGGCATTGCAGGTCTTGTACTTGCCGCCGCTGCATTATTCTCCTCAACAACATTTGCAAAGGCACGTCAGGAAGCCACCCTATTAAATGCCACAGAAGTGATGAATGAATTACGCAACGCGCCTGACCAGAATGTTCCCAACTGGTTGCTGGATCGTGCTTATGCAGTCGTGGTAGTGCCCGATGTATTGAAGGTCAGCGTGGTGTTCGGTGGTCGTCGTGGTACCGGCGTCATGGTCATTCGTAATGACGATGGCACCTGGAGCAATCCAGTGTTTGTAAACCTTACCGGCGGCAGTGTCGGCTTTCAGGTGGGCGTGCAATCCACTGATGTCATGCTGGTGTTTACGTCAAAGGCCAGCGTTGAAGGGTTGATGGGCGGCAAGATCACTCTGGGTGCGGATGCCTCTGTTGCTGCGGGTCCGGTTGGACGCCAGACTGAAGCGGCGACAGACATTGGCATGAATGCACAGGTGTATGCCTACTCACGCAATAAAGGCCTGTTTGCTGGTGTGGCGCTGGATGGCTCTGCGCTTACTGTTAATCACAAGTACGACGAAGAGTACTACGCCAAGCCTGGCATTCTCGCGAGCGAAATTTTGTCGTCACGTGGCCCGCGCGCCTCTTCCGCTGCACATGATTTCATTGCATCGCTGGGACAAGGTCCAATCGCTGCTGCACCCGTCACCTCTCCCGCTACCACAAAACCTGCGATGACGACATCCAGTCAGTCATCAATCAGCAGTGTTGATTCGACCAGGGCAAATGGTCTGACGACTTATCCAATGGAAGATAAAAATCCCGGCTCTGAACCGCCGAAGTAATACGCCGAATTTTTCCATAAACTTCAATATCGAAACTTTATTTCCGAAGTGACTTCATCATGACCGCGCCGCTGGTGATCGTCGGTATGTCCGGCGGCGTGGATTCCTCCGTAGCGGCACATCTGCTCCTTCAACAAGGTCATCGCGTTGAAGGCTTGTTCATGAGCAATTGGGAAGAAGATGAAGACGGCTACTGCACAACGGCAGAGGATTATCAGGATGCACGCAAGGTCTGCGAATTACTGAACATCCCGCTGCACAAGATTAGTTTTGCAGCCGAGTATCGTGATCGAGTGTTCGCTCATTTTCTTAAAGAGTATCAAGCCGGTCGTACACCGAATCCCGATGTGTTGTGCAATCGAGAAATAAAATTTGGTGTGTGCTTTGAACATGCAAAGCGGCTGGGCGCAGATTTCTTTGCTACGGGACATTACGCTCGTGTCAGACATGAGCCACAACCGCAATTGTTGCGTGGTCTCGATCAAGGCAAGGATCAAAGTTATTTCTTGCATGCAGTGACTGCATCCGCGCTAAAGCAGGCTTTGTTTCCGATTGGTGGCTTGCAGAAATCAGAGGTCAGACGTATTGCGAAAGAACTGGTTCTGCCAACGCATGACAAGAAAGACAGTACTGGCATCTGCTTTATCGGCGAACGTCCCTTCGCGGAATTTCTCGAAAAATATTTACCTGCACAGCCCGGCGAGATTCACAGCATTGATGGCCAACGAATTGGCAAGCATCGAGGATTGATGTACTACACACTGGGACAACGTCATGGCCTGGGTATCGGTGGGCAAGCTGATCGTGAAGAAGCTGCATGGTATGTCGCAGGCAAAGACTTGAAAAACAACATACTGATCGTTGTGCAAAGTCATGATCATCCGGCCATGCAACAGAACTCATTAACCGCTATTGAACTCAACTGGATTGCCGGACAGCCACCATCAAGTAGCTTCGATTGCACCGCCAAGATTCGTTACCGTCAGGCGGATCAGGCTTGCCATGTCGAATGTCACGGAGATCAAATCAATGTGACCTTCACGCAACCACAACGTGCTGTCACACCGGGACAATACGTTGTATTTTATGATGACGATGTCTGTCTCGGTGGTGGCGTCATCGCGAGTACTCAAGCATGAGCAAGCTCAACGACAAATAAGTAAGTCACGAAGAGCTGCAAGAAGAAGCAGCGTGTGGTCAAGCATTGTCTTTAACGCGTGCTCGGTTTATGCCGCGAGAAAAGTAACGTCGCAATACACTAATCCGATTGAGACTATCCGCTGCACTACAGCTGGTGGAAAGGCGCACGCCCTGCGTGTTCACCTACACCACAGAAACAAAACCTTTAACGCTGGGTTACGTTGGATATTGACTGGGCACACTTTGAACAGATTGAACCAGCACGAGATTATTAATCTCGTGCTGTAATCGATGTTCTTTACGGACTGAGCAATGCCTCTGCCACTCCATCAAACGCGAGCTTTGTGGAAAAGTCGTCGTTAAATAGCAATGGCCAGTCTGGACTTCCATAGAATGGAATTAACCAGCTTTCTCCATCATTGATTCCCCAGATCGTGATTCCTCCACGTAAATTGAGTGGCACGACCTCTTTGTACGCCAGAACGATCTCTTTGTACCGTTGCTTTTCCAGTAAGGCATCGGCGGGTGATAAGGAGGTCATGGTTCCATTGGCAACTCCATCCGTGGTTCTATCATCACTCATGTGTACATCAAGCTCGGATATCCTTACTTTGAGGTTCTTTGCAACGACGGCTTGAAACGCAGCCTTGATGTTAGCTATAGACGGGAATGTTCTACCCACATGCATCTGAAAACCGACACCAGTAATTGGAACGTTCGCTGCTTTTAATTCATCGAGCATACTCAATAAAAATGTGGTCTTTGCATTGTTCTGTTCGATATTGTAATCGTTGTAGTACAGATCAGCTGCACCGTCTGCAGCACGTGCGGCAATGAAAGCATTCTTGATGAAGTCTTTGCCAAGATGCTGGTAAAAAATACTATTC
>DATAHE010000371.1:0-6939 GCA_036263355.1 Steroidobacteraceae bacterium
GACTTTCTGCTGATTGCCGCCAGACAAAGTGCCGACAATGGTTTCCAGTCCCTGCGCCTTGATGCGTAAGGCCTTGAACAGATCCCAGTTGCGATTGGATTCTTTCAGCTGATCAACAAAGATGCCTTTCTTCAAGCTGGACAGCGAAGCGAGCGATTGATTGAAACCAATCTCCTTATCCAGCACCAGACCATAACGTTTGCGATCTTCACTGACCAGCATCATGCCACCGGCAATGGCCTGCGAAGGTGTGCAAGGTGGCATGGGTTTGCCTTTCAGTTGCACCTCGCCACTGGCACGTTCGCCATAAGCGCCGAACAGATGCATGATCAATTCAGTACGGCCTGCGCCCATCAGCCCACCAATGCCGAGTACTTCACCCGCACGCACTTCGAAAGAAATGTTGTCGAGTCTGATGCGATCCTCCACTTCGTCCTTGATGGACAAACCAGAGACCTTCAACAATATATCCTTCGTCTCGCCACTGCGACGCGGGAACAGATCTTCAATCTTGCGTCCCACCATGTTCTGAATGACTTCGCCCTTGCTGGTGGCGGTAGCATCTTTAGTGCTGATAGATGTGCCGTCACGCAACACGGTGATGCGATCTGATATCGCGAACACTTCATCCAGCTTGTGCGAAATGTAAACGCAGGTCACGCCACGTGTGCGCAGATCACGAATAATCTTGAGCAATACTTCCACTTCGGTTTCAGTGAGTGCGGCCGTGGGCTCGTCCAGCAGCAAGATCTTGGTGTCCTTCGCCAGCGCTTTCACAATCTCAATCAATTGCTGCTCGCCAATGCCCAGGTCACCGACGCGCGCAGCTGGATCAAGATGCAATCCGTATTGCTTCAATAATCGATGTGCATCGGTATAAATCTTGTTCCAGTCAATGCCGCCCCAGCGATTGGTGGGTTCTGCACCCAGAAAAATATTTTCTGCAACGGTCATCTCGCGTACCAGTGCGAGTTCCTGATAGATCACCGCGATACCAGCGTGTTCGGTATCACGAATGCCCTGAAAATTAGCGACTTTGCCGTTAACGCGAATCTCGCCATCGTAGCTGCCACCGGGCCAGATACCCGACAGGCATTTGATCAGCGTGGATTTACCTGCGCCGTTTTCACCGCACAGTGCGTGCACCTCACCCGCGCGCAGATCGAAACTGACGTTGTTCAACGCCGTCACGCTGCCAAAGCGCTTGGTCAGGCCGACAACTTCAAGAATGGTTTGACTCATACGACGTTCGACCGTGTTAACGCGAGAGGGCAGGCACAGCTCATTTTGCAATGCTCTTAGTGCTTAGGACGCTGCGCTTCCGGCACATTGCGATACACATCATCAAAGCTGTGGAAGCCATCAGCAATAACAGACTGCATCATGTTGTCTTTGGTAACCACGGTGACAGGCAGGAATACGGAAGGCACCATGACCTTGCCGTTATTCAATTCATTAGTCGCAATCAATGGCTTGCCAGTCGCTAATTTCACGGCGAGATCAGCGGCGGTGGTGGCCAGTGATTTAATCGGCTTGTAGATGCTCATTGCTTGCGAGCCTTCAACAATGCGTTGTGAAGCTGCCAGCTCTGCATCCTGACCGGTGACCAGCACCTTGCCCATCAAACCTTCTTCTTTCAATGCCTGAATGGCGCCACCGGCCGTGCCATCGTTCGAAGCAAGAATGGCTGCGAAGTCATGACCATGATTGGTAATGGCCGCATTGGTAATCTGCTTGGCGCGTTGTGGTTCCCAGTTGTCGGCCCAGTCTTCGTGAATGACTTTGATATCACCGCGATCGATATAAGGCTTCAATACATTGTCCTGGCCTTGCTTGAACAACTTCGCGTTGTTGTCTGTTGGTGCGCCATAGATACGCACGATCTTGCCTTTGCCATGCAGCGCATCGACGACGTACTGCGCCTGGGCTTCACCCACCTTCACATTGTCGAATGTCACGTACAGATCAAGATCAGAATCCGTGATCAGACGATCATAGGCAATTACCGGAATATTCGCAGCATGGGCTGCGGCGATGGCTTTGCTCATTGCGGCGCCATCGTGCGGAATGATGACAATGGCATTCACACCGTCGCTGATCATGGAGTTCACATCACGCATCTGGACGCTATCATCGCTATTGGCCGAGCTTACTTTTACCGTGGCACCGAGTTGTGCAGCACGTTCGGTGAAAATACGTTGATCAACCTGCCAGCGCGCTTCTTTCAATGTGTCCATCGAAAGACCGATCACGATGTTCTTGCTTGACTTGCCCGTGGTCTCACCCTTGCCACGTGCCAACGTTAACCCGATCAATACGCTAAGAACCAGCGAAACAACCGTTAACCAGATGCTTGTGTTTTTCATAAACCTGCGTGCTCAACTATTAAGGCTCTCTGACATCGTTAACACATGGCTAACATTTTCAATGATGCAACGAGCCTGACCCACCCTGAAATTTTTGTCCGGCGATGACGTCCGGAAAGTCAATCAAGTTCAAATATTGTCCAGCAATATTATAGGGCTCGGACACAACTGCCAAGAAATACCTGCGCGCCCGATAGCATGGTTAATTAACAGCGCCAATTGACATCGAAATGTTGTCATCAAATGCGATTCAGCATGTGTGAATACCACGATCTGGTTGACCGCTGGGTTTCTTGAGGGCAGAAAACTGGCTGGTCGCGAATCGGTATTGCAACTGGCGATCAGTTACGCCGCCGGACAGCGATGGACTTACTCGCGTACCCAGCGGCAGCCCGTCGTGCCCAATATCTTTCAAAGTCGGTTTCGTCCGGCGCCTTTACCGCACTGCGGTAAATGTCGGCTTGCCGCCGGGGCTCTGAGTTGCCACAGTACGGACCTTGAGTATTTTTCGATCGAGTCTTGAGTTAGCTTCGTTTCGGAGGTTATTTCGAACCTAAGTCACAGATAAGCGGCACGGTGATTCAATTGATGCCTGGATGTTAATAAATTCACATTCATTGCCGTTCAAGCGTAATGTTAAAGAAATCCGGACAACGTATGGACTTGTGACACGCTGATGATTCCATCCCGCTTAAAGTCATTTACCTCACGCCGCAAGAAACAGTATTCCGACCGGTTTTTTGACCTGTCGATGGATCTGATGTGCGTGGTTGGTTTCGATGGCTATCTCAAGCAGGTCAATCCGATGTGGACGCATCTGCTGGGCTGGGCAGAGGCAGAGCTTGTCGATCAACCCGCAATCAGCGTTGTGCATCCTGCTGATCACATCGTATTGCGTACTGCGCGCGAGAAGGTGCAGGCGGGTCTAAGTCCTGGTCGCGTAGAGATTCGCTATCGGCATAAAAATGGCTCATACCGATGGATATGGTGGAATGTCTTTCCCCGACCGGAAGAAGAAGTCGTCTATGCCATTGGTCGCGACATCACGTCGCAGAAGCAGGACGAAGTACTGAAGAGTGGACAGAAAGAAATTCTTGAGATGGTGGCACGTGGTCAGCCACTGAAGGAAACGCTCAACGCACTCGCACACATGCTGGAGACACATTCGCCTGACATGAAGTGCTCCATCCTGTTGCTGGATGCAGATGGCATGCATTTACAGCACGGAGCAGCACCGAGTCTGCCGATTGAATATTGCAATGCTATTGACGGCTCGTTGATTGGCGACAACGCAGGCTCCTGTGGTACTGCAGCCTTCCGTGGTGAGCCAGTGCTGGTCGAAGACATTGCCAATGATCCGTTGTGGAAGGACTTCAGCGCGCTGGCGCGTCAATATGACTTGCACTCGTGCTGGTCTGCGCCCATCTTTGATTCCGCACGCAGAGTGCTGGGAACATTCGCAGTTTACTACGACAAGAATGCTGGTCCGGTCAGTCGCTATCAGGACTTGATTGATGTGGCGACGCAGATCGCGGCCATCGCCATTATTCGTGATCATGATGAAGCTGCATTACGCGAAGCGCAAACACGTCATCGCCGGCTGATTGAGTCCGGCATTATTGGGGTCATGGTGTCCGGCACGGATGGTCACATCACTGACGCCAATGATGCGTTTCTTCAGATGCTGGGTCAAAACCGCGCGGATCTTGAAGCCGGTATGTTGCGCTGGGATACGTTGACACCGCCAGAGTGGCGTTGGGTGGATGAACATATCATCAGCGAACTGAAGCGCTGCGGTTCCTGCGCACCAATCGAAAAAGAATATTTTCACAAAGATGGTAGTCGTGTGCCCGTGCTAGCCTCCGTGGCGCTGCTGGATGGCTCTGCTTCCGAAGGCTTGTGTTTGATTCAGGATCTGACCGAACGCAAAAAAGCTGACTACGCCTTGCAACGCAGCGAACACGTGCTGCGACTTTTCGTTGAACACACTCCTGCAGCCATCGCTATGTTTGATCGCGACATGAAATACATGCTGGTAAGCAATCGCTATTGTAGTGATTTTGGTCTGGGTAAGCAGGCCTTGCTGGGACGATCACACTACGAAATTTTCCCCGACATACCGCAACACTGGAAGGATACTCATCAACGCTGTTTGAATGGTGCCAGCGAGCGTTGTGATCAGGAGTTGTACAAGCGCGCGAACGGCGAATCGGAATGGGTACAGTGGGAAATCCATCCGTGGTACGAACCCACCGGTGAAGTTGGCGGCATTATTCTGGCTACGGAAGTAATAACAGAACGCAAACAGGCCGAAGAAGAACTGCGTACCAGCGAAGAAAAATTCACCACTATCTTCCGCAATGCGCCGGTGTGGATGGCCATCACCGATATGGCAAACGGCAAGTATGTTGATGTAAACGATTACGTACTCGATGCAGCAGGCTTTACGCGTGACGAAGTGCTGGGTCACACAGCAGAAGAACTTGGCTGGTTGAAACCAGGCGCCCGACGATTACTACTAAACGAGATTAACAAATATGGACGAATCAATGGTCTGGAGATGACCTTTCATTCCAAGAACGGAGAGCAGCTGCATGGTCTGGTGACCGGAACTGGTGTAACGATTGCTGGCAAGCCCTGCCTGCTTACGGTGTCAGCGGATATCACTGAACGCACGCGTGCGGAGAAAGCATTGCGCGAGCGTGGCACCTATCTCAACAAGATCATCAACAACATTGGTGATCCCATGTTCGTTAAAGACGAACAATTGCGATTTGTACTGGTCAACGAGAATTTCTGTACGTTGTTCAATCTGCAGCGTGAGGACATCATTGGAAAAACGCTGGCCGAAGAAACACCACTGGAAGAACGCGAACATTTCTGGCGTGTAGACAGACAGGTACTGACTGATGGGCAGGACAATGTATGCGAAGAAATGCTCACCATTCGTGGCGGTGATACGAGAGTCATCTCGACCCGCAAGACACGCTATGTCGATGATGCCGGAAACAAGTTTGTGATCGGCGTGATTCATGACCTGACAGACAGAAAACGTCTCGAAGAACAATTGCTTCAAGCACAGAAGATGGAAGCAGTCGGCACTCTGGCAGGCGGCATTGCACACGATTTCAATAACATCCTTGCGGCTATCAAGGGTTATACCCAATTGGCGATTGAAGAGGCGAAAGCACAGCCTGCGGTACAGGGGCATCTTGATGTCGTGCTGCAAGGTGCGCTACGTGCTACCGAGCTGGTAAAGCAGATCACGACATTCAGTCGTCAGCAAGACACACAACGGGCTCCGGTCAAGTTGCAGAAAGTGGTAAGCGAAACGCTGGTGCTGTTGCGCGCTACCATTCCAACCACCATTGAAATCAAAACAGTGCTGGATTCACAGGCGTCCGCGGTGCTGGCTGATCCCACGCAGATGCAGCAGATCATCATGAATCTATGTACCAATGCATGGCATGCACTCAAGTCCCGGCCAGGCAGAATCGAGATTCGCATTGATAGCGCGCAGCTTGACGCGGATTTCACCCGACTGCATCCCGTACTTCAGCCCGGACCGCATGTGCGTCTCTGTGTGACCGATAATGGCAGTGGCATGGATACCATTACTCTCGGTCGCATCTTTGAGCCTTTCTTTACCACCAAAGGTCCGGGTGAAGGTAGTGGTTTGGGATTGGCGGTGGTGCATGGAATCATGCGTGCTCATGGTGGCGCGATTGTGGTTAACAGCACCGTGAATGTCGGCACGTCATTCGAGCTCTATTTTGCTGCGCTTGATCCGCTTCTCACTGAAGAAAGCAATGTGTTGCGGCCGGCGGCCACACTTCCATCTGTTGGTCATCAAGAACGCATTCTGCTGGTGGACGATGAACCGGCATTGGTTCAGTTGGGAACACGCATACTGGAACGTATGGGCTATCAAGTTAAAGCCTTCAATTCCAGTCTGGAAGCCATCGCAGCAGCACGATCAGCACCGAATGATTTCGATCTTGTTATCAGTGATCTCGCCATGCCGGGCATGTCGGGCCTTGATTTGGTCGAACAGCTGCGCAAACTGCGCCCCGATGTGCCGGTGATTGTTGTATCAGGATATGTGGATAGCGCAACGCAGGAAAGAATCAATGCGATTGGCGTACAGAATGTTCTATTGAAGCCTTACACCATCGAGGCACTTGGTGATGCGCTTGAGCAGATATTGGTGACAAATAACAAGCCAAAGTCGGATCGATAGTAAAAAGCTCACGAATATTGAACTGCCCTCACAGATATGTGCATATCGCAGACAGGCCAACCAGAAATTGTAGAACCACGGTCAAGAGATAGCGGAGCTTGGCGCTTGCAAGAGACGGCAGATAATCAATACTGCGCCACCACCACTTTATTACGCCCTTCATTCTTCGCTTGATACAGCGCTTTGTCTGCTGCATTGAACAACTGTTCCAGTGTTTCATTCGCTCGCAATGTAGCCACGCCAAAACTGGCAGAGGCGTTGATGTCATGATCAAACTCGTAACTGGCGATCAGTAAGCGAATCTTCTCTGCGACTAGTCGTGCTTGCTCTATC
>DATAHE010000372.1:0-2391 GCA_036263355.1 Steroidobacteraceae bacterium
GCTACCAATAACAAATGCACCGTGGAGCAATACAACCTGAAGTGATGTTCCAAGTGTTAGCAGCATCGCCCCTGGATATAAGAACAACCATCGTGGACTGAATAACAACAAAAATCGTAAATGTCTCCATCCGTCTCGCCATGTGCGCAAATGTGGAGCACGGTTTCGGCCATCTTTTGATAGCGTCGTTGGTACTTCCGTGATGCGCAGTTTAGCTAGCGCGGCCTTAACAACCATCTCACTGGCGAACTCCATACCGTTCGCTCTGAGGTTTAGGTTGACGATAGCGTCTTTGCGAAACCCTCTCAGTCCACAATGAAAATCTCCGACAGTTGACTTAAAGAACAACTTTCCAATAAAGCTCAACGCGGGATTACCAAGGTACCGGTGCAGGAGTGGCATAGCTCCAGAGCGGATCCCTCCCTTAAAGCGATTGCCCATTACCAGGTCGTAGCCTTCTCGAAGCTTCTCCAAAAATGCGTTGAGGCTAGCGAGATCATAGCTCTGGTCCGCATCAGCCATAACTACAAACCGCCCTTGAGCAGCTGCGATACCTCCTTGTAACGCTGCCCCATAGCCGCGATAGTGAACGGTGACTAGTCGCGCGCCTGCATCGACCGCAAGCCCCTGTGAACCGTCATCGGACCCATTATCCGCGACAATTACTTCTCCGCTGACCTTGTTGGCAGCCAAATATCGTTTGGCTGCTGAAACGCAGTCAACCACTGTCCTTGCTTCATTCAAGCAGGGCAAAACGATTGATAGTTCCACTGTTGACATAACGGGCCAAAAGAAAAAGGGCATCCTTTTATAGATGCCCTTCTTCAAAAATTACGTGAAGTAATTCAGGTTACTTACAAGAACCTGGTAGGTAAGTAGCTGGAATGGGGTTAGTCGAACCAGCCGTGCACTTCCAAGCTGCAATCTGGGTACCTTGATCCTTGCTGGCCGCGCTGACGTCAATTGCCGTCGTTGCTGCAGCATCTTTGTAAGGAGTAAGCGTCAAGGTTTTTCCATCGATGGTGCTGTCATTGAATCCTTGAGTGGTTACCGTGATTACACCGTTTCCAGTCGTTTCGACGGACTTGACATATCTGGAAGGCGCGGTACCGGCGCCGCCCGCATTCGCTTCGCAGCCCCAAGCATTGTTTGTACCAGTGCTGCTGGCAGGCATTGTCTGTACAGCTTCACTGATAGAGGTGCGGCATTGAGATGCAGCTAATACTACTTCTGACATCTTTGCTTTGATGGTGTAAGTCTTGTAAGCAGGCAACGCTACGGCAGCCAAAATACCAATGATCGCGACCACGATCATCAATTCGATCAGGGTAAAGCCCTTTTGAACTTGTTTCATAAATAAAAATCTCCAGGAGAGTTGAAATCAAATCGTCGGCGTGATGCGCCTGCAAAGGAGATAGCAAAGCGCGTGCCAGCTATTTTTATAACATGTAACTTGCTGATGTATCGGCAGTTTGCTGTGCAAGCGTGACGAGTATCACGAAGTGGTCAATGTTGTACATGACTGAATTTGTCACTGTATGACACGAATTGTCACCGAGTGACGCCGTTTAACGTCATCAGGTCGCTTGGATATTTGATCGGATGAGGTTGTGCATTCTTCAATTATTCTTCTTCGAACTGTGAGTTTGCCTTCTTTCTCCGCGCACACGTCGATTAGTGCTGTCACGAGGCTTCTAGACAAAGGAATTGCATATCTGGCGCAATCTCCATTTTTGAATGGTTCTAAACAAAGCAATGCTCGGTAACATGCATCCCAAGTTCAGATTGCAGGACGCAACAAGGATAAAGGACGTAAAGGGAGATCAATTCATCAAGGTGATGCACAGGATAAAGCCTGACAGGAATCAGGCAGGAATGAACTTCATGCAACAAGAATCAGGGGATGATGCTGTGTTGCTTTATTTTTGAATGACGACATTGTTGTTATCGGCGTCGTCGGGTTTTCGGCGGCAGGGTGTCGTCTTCTTCGCCGCGGTCTTTGGCCAGTTTTTCGCGTAATTTGCAGACAGGGCAGTCACGTTTGATAACAGTGTGGTTATCGCCAAGATAGTGGCTATTGCAGTGTTTACAGCATTGCAGAAATAGCTCTGATCGGGCAGCGAGCATGCGGGCGAAGTACCAGGCTTGTTCAAAGTTAAGTGGATCGTTGATTGCGAGTTGCAGATAACGTCCATATGCGACGCAAAAGCGATGGGCATATTGCAGATTCTGATTAAGCCACGGTTTGGGTCTGGTGCCTTTTAGCAATCCGTGAGAAGCCAGCACACTCGCTAGTACGGACGCTTCGAGCTGGGTGTTGCCATTGCGTGTAAATTGCAGCGCCTGTTGCGGCGAACGGCCCCGATGACGAGTAGTAGTGATGACACCGCT
>DATAHE010000373.1:0-1705 GCA_036263355.1 Steroidobacteraceae bacterium
TTGAACTGCCAATCCACACCACGCACATCGCCGTTCTTGTTGACCACGCATGTTGGACCAACGTCGCGCATCCACGCGTCGTCATGCGACATCTCAATGACTCTGATATGAGCAGGTAATTGAGCACGAGCTTCCACAAACTGGGGGGCTGATACACCCACCGTAACAGGCTCACTGCTTGCAATCGCCGTTGCGACTGCGACAAACGCTTGCTGAGCAGGCTTGCCGTGATTGCGCCATGTGTCGTGACGCTCTGGCCACAACATCCAGCAACCACGATGCTTAGCAAATTCAGCTGGCATGAAGTAGCCATCGCTTGCGGGGGTTGAAATCAAATGGTCAGCCATATTAGCTTTATCAACTCATTAATTAATTAGCGATCAACACCTGTGCACCTTGCCAAGTGTCATCCGGTGCGAGTTTCACTGGCGACGCAATCGCAGCCGCCTCGATACAGACCATGTTTTTGTATCCATCATCATCCATGTCAGTCAACTTTTTCGATAGCGCCTCACCAGGATTCCAGATCACCGTATCAGAAAATCCTTCTGCCTTGCATTGAACTACATGTTCAGTGTCTTGCATTAATACTGGGTTGGACGTTGCAAAGTAAATGCGATCCACCTCGCCTGCAAATCGCACTGCTTCATTGTTCTCGATATGTTCGGCGTTGCCATTGGCTGAATCGCGATAATGCAGTCCCTGCAGTCCACTCACCGCAACGGCGTCGATGTCATTGGTGCGTAAATAGGTATGCAAGGCAGCGGTAAACGAGAACGGCTTGTCATCAACGTTTTTCACATTCAACTGCATCTTCAATTGATCTTTCCCAAGCCACACCTGATATGACGCAACAAACTTGAACGGCCATATTGCTCTGGTTTCTGCTGAATCCTTCAGCTCAAAAGTAACCGTATCCAACGAGGTGTTGTCTCTTAAATGCCAGGTTGATATGCGCGCAAAGCCATGTTTTGGCAATGAACCCAGAGCCGCAAATTGTGGAAAGATAATCGGTACACCGCCGCGTATTGCCGCGCCAGCCTTGAATTCCGTACGCTTACTGAGAAACAGGCGTTCTACGCCATCGGCAGTTCTCCACGATGTAATATGCGCGCCATGAAGATGAACCAGTGCCATGGCACCCGATGAATGACGCAACTCAACTGTACTCACCATCGCTCCTCTTCATAAACCGAATACCGGCATTGAATTACTGCATCTGCGCCAGATGCTCGCGTGTTTCGTTGAACCGCAGATCCGGCCAGCGCTCCAACGTCAAACCCAAGTTAACGCGTGAGGGAGCGAGATACACCAGCGCGCCAGAATGATCCACGGCGAGGTTGTCGTAGGCTTTAGTACGAAACTCTTCCAGCTTGCGTTCATCACCACTCTTGCCGGAATACACCCAGCGTGCAGTGAAGACATTGATGTTGTCAAAGCTGCATTGCACGCCGTATTCATCCTGCAACCGGAATGCCACTACTTCGAACTGCAACTGGCCGACTGCACCCAATATCAAATCGTTATTGCGCATGGGCCGAAACAACTGCGTCGCGCCCTCTTCGCATAACTGATCGAGCCCCTTCTGCAGTGCTTTCATACGAAGTGGATCGCGCAGCACCACGCGACGGAACAACTCCGGTGCGAAGTTCGGAATACCAGTAAACATCAAAGACTCACCTTCCGTGAAGGTGTCGCCAATGTT
>DATAHE010000374.1:0-2270 GCA_036263355.1 Steroidobacteraceae bacterium
AGAGTTTCAAAACTGACAGTATCGTTAGCATTACTGTTCAACCAAAAGCAAAAATCAAAATCACCACGACAAGCCCCGAAGGTAAGTCGGAACAGTTGTGGTTAACCGGTTCTGTCAACGAAGCGATGCAAGTGTTGTGGAAATGCACAACAGAAGACATCGTTGATATTGCACAGTTGATCCCGGCGTGTAGTTATAGCGGGCAGTAGCGACTGATGGTCTAGTCAGGGTTCTTGGTGGTTTTCGAACCACGTCACTGTTGTTAGCGCCGCTTCGCTGATTTCGCTTTCGACTTTGATGGTTTCAGCAATGCTTGCTCCGCTGCCGTTGCAATCCGCTTGGCAACAACTGGATCATCTACTGCTCGCGCCAACGTCACCGCGCCAATCAGTGTAGATAACGCTACTTGAGCTTCCTCAATACTCGCAGGTGCACCCGGAGAGGTGGGGCCATCAACAATTGCAGTTGCTACCTTCAGCAATTCTGCAGTGAAAGCATTGCGTGATTCAGGATCGGCGCGCGCCACCTCTGGCGTTAAACTTTGTAGGCCACAGCTCTCCGAAAGATCACACTTACGCTTCGCAAGATAGAAACGCACGAATTCCTGCCACCAATTTTTGCCGTGTTCCTTCTGGAAGTGTTCGACGCCACGTACTACGTCGGATACACCTTGAATAACTGATTCACGAAATGCCGCTGCCTTTGATGCGAAGTGCACATAGAAGGCACCCGATGTGACGCCTGCCTGTTTTGCCAGACCATCCACACCAATACCATCGTAGCCGCCTTTACGAAAGCCACGGCCTGCCGCGTCCAGAATACGCTGGCGAGTCTCCTGCTTCTTTTCTGATCGGGACACAGTGTTGTCTCATTTAAACCAGTGAGCGAAATTATACTTGACCACATAACGACCGTTACGTATATTCACATCACGGTCGTTATCTGAAATGATCTGTCTTGTGATCATCCTCATCTTTAGGAGTTTCAAATGCCACTTACCCTTACTGTTACCGAAGGCGTATTGCCTGAAGGTCAGGAAAAAGCCACTTTTGCGCGACTTTCTGAAGCGATGCTGAAATGGCACGGCTTGAGCGGCAATAAAGTGATGACGCCCAACGTAATTGGCTCAATCAACGTACTTAAAAAAGACCATACGTTTTCCGGGTCAAAGGAAGCGCCTGTGGTATTTGTGGAATGGAAAGTTCCATCCTTCGCCTTTGCAACCCGTGAGATCCAGCTCGGCTACATCAAGGAAGCGACCGACATTGTTCACGATGCTTCAGGTGGGAAGCAGCCTAAAGAACATATCTGGGTAAATGTGATTCATGCTGTTGATGGTGCATGGGGCATTGCTGGCAGCGCAATGACGAATACAGAACTGGGCGCAGCGGTTGCACAGGGCTGAATGGGAACGCACCCAGGAGTAATCGTGTCAATCAACTATTCTGTTAATTACAAAAAGCGTATTGCGACATATCTTCTATATGTCGCAACCACTGTTGCGCTGCTATCAATTCAACGAGTCAACGCAGAAACAATCAGTATCGACTCGCCACTATCGCTGGCATCATCAATGACAGTACTTAACGAAGCTATTCGTAGCTGCGCTGACAAAGGGTACAAAGTGGCGGTGACTGTGGTCGATACCGATGGTGTGGTAAAGGCACAGGTTCGCGGTGACGGCAGCCCGATTCACTCGCAGCGCTTTTCATTCAGAAAGGCATACACCATTGTCAGCATGGGACCCGAGTTCGGCGTCGATAACTCCAGTGCATTGATCAAGCTGCTCGCCAACTCTGCTATGGGGCTATCCAATATTGCCAGTGGCTCAACCGATCTGCTCTTTCTGCCTGGCGCTGTGTTAATCAAATCCGGCAATAAAGCCATTGGTGCCATCGGTGTCAGCGGTGCGCCACTGAGTAGTGAAGATGAAGTCTGTGCGCAGGCTGGCGTAGCAAAGCTAGCTGAATTGGCCAGGTAAACAAGCGAGATAGCCGTCGCCGTCATTCATTGTCAGCATTACGACGGCTTCGAGCTACCATGGCGCTACATCACAAGGCATGTTTTTCTCGCAGGTGAGTACAGAGAAGATGAGTAGGCTATTCAGCCTCCGCTCCGCTGATTGACTCTAAGCTCGGCGCAAATAACTTGTACATCACGGGCGTCACCAGACGCGCCAACAATGTTGATGTAATCAAGCCACCAATGATTACCCATGCCAATGGCGAATAGATGCCAGTATTCTCCAACGCCAATGGCAACAAGCCACC
>DATAHE010000375.1:0-2556 GCA_036263355.1 Steroidobacteraceae bacterium
ATATCAGGAACCAGAATTTGCTGAGTCATATGGAATTTTGCGGATTGATCATCAAGACGTTAGTAACTTAACTGACTCGTCATTCCCGCGTAGGCGGGAATCCAGTCAAATAAAGAATCCTTGTTTTACTGGACCCCCGCCTGCGCGGGGGTGACACACTGGAATCTTTTTCGTCATCACTCGATTAATTAATCAGTGAAACAGAGCCGATGAAAACAATTTACGGAACAGCCTCTAACAAGCCCTTCACGTTCGCCAACTGCTTGCTCAGATACGTCACAAAGCGCGCGCCCAGGGCACCATCAATCACGCGATGATCATAAGCCAAAGTAAATGGCAGAATCAGTCGTGGCTCGAATGCATTGGTCGTTGCGTTCCATACCGGTTTCATCGATGACTTGGACACACCGAGAATGGCGACTTCAGGTGCATTGATAATGGGTGTAAACGACGTACCACCAATGCCACCCAGCGAAGAAATAGTGAAGCAAGCACCCTGCATGTCGGCACCACTCAATTTGCCATCGCGTGCTTTCTCGGACAGCGCCGCAAGATCCTGGGCAATTTCATAAATGTCTTTTTGGTCCGCATTGCGAATCACGGGTACCGTCAGACCATTCGGTGTATCGGCTGCAAAGCCAATGTTCATGTATTTCTTCATCACCAGATTCTGGCCACTGCCATCGAGTGATGAATTGAAAGTTGGATATTCCTTCAAAGTACGCACCACAGCACGGATGATAAACGCGAGCGGTGTGAGCTTGATGTTTCGCGCCAACGCTTCTGCCTTCAACGCATTGCGCTTTGCTTCGAGATCGGTGATATCGGCTTCATCCATCTGCCATACATGCGGCAGGTTGAGCCAGCTTGCGTGCAGACGTGGACCGGAAATCTTTTGAATGCGTCCCAGTGGTTTCACTTCAACAGGACCAAACTTGCTGAAATCAACTTCAGCGATCTTCGGCAATGCACCACCACCTGACGCAGAGGCTGCGCCGCTCATTACCTGCTTGACGAAAGATTTGACGTCATCGGGTGTAATGCGGCCTTTAACGCCATTGCCTTTGACACGCGAAAGATCAACGCCGAGCTCACGTGCGAAACGACGTACTGAAGGACTTGCATGTGCTTTGGCAAAGCCTGCTTCGTTGATGGCAGGCAATGAAGTTGTAGCAACAGGCACTGCTGCTTGTGTCGCTACTGTTGCAGGTGCAGATGCTGTAACTGGCATCTCTGTTTTTGGCGCAGTCGCCACCTGTGTGGCTGTAGACGTTGCGGCACCGCCACTACCAGAAATCGTCGCGACCGCAGAGCCTTTCGATACGCGGTCACCTTTCTTTACTGCAATGGATTTCACTACACCAGCGGCAGTGCTGGGCACATCCATTGTCGCTTTTTCGGTTTCTATCGTGATCAGCGGCGCGTCCACTTCAATCTTGTCGCCCACCTTGATCAACACATCGATCACTTCAACACCTTTGAAGTCACCGATGTCGGGAACAGAAATGATTTGCTCGCTCACGGCAGGCGCGGGAGCAACTTCTACAGCAACGGCTGGCTTAGGTGCTTCAGCAGCAGGCGCAGTTGCAGCTCCGCCTTCCAGCGTCAACACCAATGAACCTTTGGAAACGCGATCACCTTTCTTGATCGCCATCGACTTGATGACGCCAGCAGCACTGCTTGGCACATCCATCGTGGCTTTTTCTGTTTCAATGGTAACCAGCGGCGTGTCGATCTCGACCTTGTCGCCCACCTTCACCAATACGTCGATGACTTCAACATTCTTGAAGTCACCGATATCTGGAACATGTATCTCTTGAGCCATGGTTTGATTTGATACTTTATTCAGTTACTTGAAGGTTGCGGCGTTACAGTGAAGCAGGATTAGGCTTGGATGCATCGATATGTTTCGCGATGTAGTCCTGCGCCAACTTCTTGTCGAGCTGACCTTCATCCACCAGCGCCTTCAGTGCTGCGGCGACAACGTAGTGACGATCCACTTCGAAGTGCTTACGCAGTGCAGCGCGGCCATCAGAGCGACCATAACCGTCTGTACCCAGCACCACGTAACGACCCGGTACCCATTGACGAATTTGATCTGCGACCACTTTCATATAGTCAGTAGATGCAATGAATGGGCCTTGCACTTTCTCAAAAACCTGCGTCACATAGCTTTGCTTGGGCTTATCAGTTGGGTGCAACAAGTTCCAGCGTTCCACATCCAGTGCTTCACGACGCAGTTCCGAGAAACTGGTGACGCTATAGATATCGGAGCTGACCTTGAATTCGTTTTCGAGAATGACAGCAGCTGCTTCCACTTCGCGAAGAATGGTGCCGGCACCCATCAAGTTAACCTTGAGTTTGGACTTACCACCCTCTTTAAATTTGTACATGCCTTTGAGAATGCCCTGCTCCACACCAACTGGCATTGCCGGATGTGTGTAGTTTTCATTCATGCAGGTGATGTAATAGAAAATGTTCTCGCGTTCCTGATACATGCGACGCAAACCATCCTGGATGATCACGGCAAGTTCATAGGAATACGTTGGATCGTAG
>DATAHE010000376.1:0-3592 GCA_036263355.1 Steroidobacteraceae bacterium
TTTTAGCTGTATTGGGAAACAAAAAACTTGCAATTAATATACTAAGGGGCAACTTAAAGATATCCAATGCTTATCTGCCGGTCACACAGCTTGCACTTACAAATAGTCTATTGGGTGGCCTATTAGTACTTAGTCCTGCGACCTTTAACGAAGGTAAATATCTTCTCTCATACTCAAACGACTTAATCACCACCACGTCTAGCGGCGACGCACTTCCTACTGATATTGATGAAATCAGCAGACGCTACAAGCAATTCAAACGCTGCGAGGCGGAGCATCGATTGAACGATTGCGAACTGGAAATCTAAAGACTTACTTTGGTTCGATGACTTTCAAATGACGATTGGTCGCAAGCAACGATCCCACCCAACCCAGCGCCGCGCTGATGCCGAGCAAGGCCATCGCCTGCTGCAAGGGCAACCCGCTTAATTTGTAATCGCTTCCATATAAACCTGCAATGCGTTGCACGGACTCGCCAAGTAAAGCGACAACCACAACCACCAGCAATAAAGCAGCGATCCCACCACCGATGCCATACCAGAATCCGCTGTAAAGAAATGGTCGTCGCACGAAAGCATCGCTACCACCAACCAGTTTGCTTACTTCAATCTCGTCGCGACGATTCTGAATATCAAGGCGGATGGTGTTGCCGATAATCACAATTACGCCAAATCCTAACAATACTGCGATCAACCCGACCACGCGCCGCACTGCATCCAGAATGGCAAGATAACGTTGCACCCACGCCGTATCAACTTGCACCACATCCACATCCGGGAAAGTCTTCAGTTCCGCACTTAACGATTCAATAACTGAAGAAGCATTTTGTGACTCTGCAGGCGTAATGATCGCGACATGTGGCAGCGGGTTGGTAGTAAGTGCCTGCAATGCCGGACCCAATCCTGAATGCTCCCGAAAATCCTTCAATGCATCTTCTGACTTGATGAACTGCACTTCCTTGATGTCTCGACGTTGCTTTAGATTGTCCACAAAATGCTGTGCCGTCGTAACATCAATACCCGGCTTGAAATACACAGTTATATCCAGCGCACGATCCCAATTACCACTCACAACCTGTGCATTGCGAACCAGCACGTTAAGACTGGCGGGCAATGCCAATGCGATACCCATCACCATCACTGTCAACAGTGTGGATCCCGGCTGCTGTATCAACCGGCCCAGACTACCAATGGCAGTCTGCAGATGTCGTGTTAACCAGGTTTTCATTGTTATGCAATCATTGAGATTAAAAATTACTCTTGCAACGGCACATCAAGATATACGGTCTTCTCTCGCGGCTCGTCATTCGATACCTCAGGCAAGTCGACGACAGGAGCGCCATTTTCGATGAGACGCCCGCCTTCTAGATGCACGCGACGCGCCTTGAAGCGCTCAATTAACTGGATGTTGTGGCTGGCAACCAGCACCGTTACACCCACTTCCTGGAAGCGACGAAAGATATTCATTACTTCCAGTGATAAATCCGGATCAAGATTACCAGTCGGTTCATCGGCAATAAGTAACGGAGGCTTGGTCACCACCGCACGCGCAAGACCAACGCGTTGCTGCTCGCCAGTTGATAATTCAATCGGACGTGATTGCTCGTATTTTAACAATCCAACTTGATCGAGAGCGGCGCGAACTCGTTTGCCAATCTCACGTACCGGTGTGTTAGCGACAATAAGTGGCAACGCCACGTTGTCGAAGATGCTTCGATCTGATAACAACTTATGGTCCTGAAATACCATTCCCAACTGGCGACGATGAGCGGCGATCTTATCGCCCGTAATAGTGGCAACATTGTTACCGTTGACTAGCAATGTACCGCGGGTAGGACGCTCAATCAGCGCCAGCAACTTGAGTAATGTTGATTTGCCCGCGCCTGAATGCCCGGTCAGAAATACAAACTCACCACTGCCGATGTCCAGCGAGAGATTAACCAACGCTTCGCGACCATTGGCGTAGCGCTTGAAGCAGTTTTGGAAGCGAACCATTGGCACTGCTTTGTTCATGCAGGCTCTCCCCGTTTTAGCAAGGCATCGACAAAATTCTCAGCATCAAAGACATCAAAATCTTCCACAGCTTCGCCGATGCCAATATATCGTATGGGCAACTTTGCCTGATCTGCCAGTGCAAACACAATACCGCCTTTTGCAGTTCCGTCGAGCTTGGTCATAACCACGCCCGTAACACCAACGGCCTGATTGAACAACTTTGCCTGTTGCAATGCGTTCTGGCCCTGACTGGAATCGAGAACCAACAAAACTTCGTGCGGTGCGGTGGCATCATTGCGCGATAACACACGCTTGATCTTCTTCAACTCTTCCATGAGATTTGATTGTGTGTGCAAACGACCAGCTGTATCTGCAATCAGTACATCAACACCGCGTGCTTTCGCAGATTGCCAAGCATCAAAGACAACCGCAGCAGGATCAGCACCAGATTCCTGCGCAACAACAGTAACATCATTACGGTCACCCCAGACTTGTAGTTGCTCTACCGCCGCCGCACGGAAGGTATCCCCCGCCGCCAGCATCACTTTGTATTTTTCGCTCAACAATTTTCTTGCAAGCTTGCCAATCGTCGTCGTCTTGCCTGCGCCATTCACGCCAACGACTAGAACAACATAAGGCTGCCTGCTCCTGTCAATTTTCAGATGTCGGCTAACAGGCAAAAGTATTTCGAGCAACGACGAACGTAACGCCAACAACAACGCATCAAAATCTTTGAGTTCGCTTCGCGACACTTTTTTGCGCAAGCCGCTCAGTACCTTCTGTGTTGTTTCCACTCCAACATCAGCGGTGATCAATCGAGTTTCTAGATCATCGAGAACAGCATCATCAATTTTTCCACCGGGCAGCAGATCAACAACATCGCGAGTCAACCACGCTGTGCCGCGGTTCAGCTTGCTGCGCAACCGTGCGAAAAATCCCGATGACTGGCCTGCGTCTGACGGTTCGTTGGACATTGCTTGCGTGTAAAAAAGATTGATTAAAGATGTTGATTAATACGGTGATTAACGAGATTCTAGCAGCTATCAATAGCGAAGATGATCGTAATCAACACTGATGACACCGTCCGCCAGAAAATCCGGCAATGCTGCCGCCAGTAATGGCGCAAATCGGTTACGCATCATTGGCGGTCGTTGGCGAGGCAGCAAGCTCAACTTTCCCAACATTGACGCGATTCGACCCACACCAGATCGCGTAAGAGAAACATTGTTCAACTGGCTGCAGACAGACATTAGCAATGCTCGTTGTCTTGATCTGTATGCAGGCAGCGGCGCGCTCGGACTGGAAGCCCTATCACGTGGCGCAAGCGCGGTCACGTTTGTGGATCGCGAACCGGCTATTGGCAAATATTTGCGCGACACATTGCAGCGACTTGATGGTAACGGGGGCAATGTCATTACCATGGACTCCTCACATTATCTGACGCAAACCCCCACTCTATTCGATGTCGTTTTCCTTGACCCGCCCTTTGCCGCCGCTACAAAGCAACAACTACTGTCCAATCTTTTTGCACAGCTGGAAAACGGCTGGCTTGCGCCGCATGCATGGATATATATTGAATGCCCGTCGGACATGGGCTC
>DATAHE010000377.1:0-10066 GCA_036263355.1 Steroidobacteraceae bacterium
TGCAGCACGCGCAATTCAGAGCCTGAATGGCAAAGACATGGGCGGACGTCCATTAAAGGTTAATGAAGCCCAGGACAAACCTCAGGGTGGTCGTGGCGGTGGCGGCGGTGGTGGTCGTAGCGGCGGTGGCTACGGCGGCGGCGGTGGCGGCGGACGCTGGTAACACCTGAGCCTAATCGCAAGTACAACTTGCGATTCAGATGAAGTGCCAGACGCGTTGCCAAAAGCGCGCGTCTGGCGCAAATCAGTTCGGGGCTCATCTATTGCGTGCAACCGTGATTGCACCATCGATAATTAGATTCAGTATAAATAATAGAATATAGATTGAGCGCGCCGCGCCGATTCAATTGTCGAATATCGTCAGCCCTGCAACTTGCTTCCTGCTGACAGCACACCAGCAGCGATCATGAACAGTCCACCTGCAATGCGTGACCAGAACACGCCGCTCTTGCTACCCAGCAAATGAGCAGCTCGCGACGCCAACAATCCATATGCGGCATCACTGCACGCAACGGTCGCTATAAAGGTCACCAGCAACAAAGCGCTTTGTATCCAGTAATTGCCATCGGTGCTCATAAACTGGGGAACAAAGGCCACGAAGAAGACAATGGTCTTCGGATGAAACGTGCCTACAAGAATGTTATTCAAGAATGCGGCTTTAGGTGAAATCACCTGATTGGATTGATCTGTGTGCACAACCTCTCTGCTCCTCCAGACTGTGACGATGCCAAGACCAATTAGATAAATTGCCCCAGTCCATTTGATAACGTTGAAAGCGATGGGTGATGCCGCGAGCACAGTGCCGACACCAATCAATGATAACGACATCGCGATGGTGTTACCCACCACCATTCCCGCGACCGCAGCCAGCGCCGTGTTACGTCCAGAGTTGATTGCATAACCAACGATGCTGATAACACCCGGCCCAGGGATCAAGCCGATCAACAATGAAGCACCGACAAAGGCAAGCCATGCATGCAGACTGATCATTGTTGAAATTCTTATTAAGGCAGAGGGTCTTATTCTGGGTCAATGAAAGATGGAGCTACCGTCCTGGAATTGCGGCCAGCAAATTTCTAGTGTAGTCAGTTTGCGGCGATGCATAGAGCTGATCGGAGTCCGCCGTTTCCACAACGCGGCCATGCTGCATCACCAGCACCACATCAGAAATGTATTTCACCACACTCAGATCATGAGAGATGAAGATGTACGATAGACCAAACTCATCCTGCAAGTCTTGCAACAAGTTAAGCACTTGAGCCTGCACTGAGACATCCAATGCCGAGACCGCTTCATCCAGGATCAATACTTCCGGTCGCAACATTAGACAACGTGCAATCGCGATACGCTGACGTTGCCCTCCGGAAAACTCATGCGGATAGCGTTGCAAGACTTCTTCCGGCAATCCCACTCGCTGCAACATCGACTTCGCCATTTGCAGTTGTTCCTGACTGCCTGAACCAATGCCGTGAATACGCAAAGGTTCTAGCAACAACTCACCGATGGTGAAGCGCGAGTTAAGCGACGCGTAAGGATTCTGGAACACAATCTGAATGCGACGACGAATGCTTAGCAATTCTTTCTGACCAAGTTTGAGAATGTCACTACCCCCAAACTCAACTTCACCCGCAGTAGCCTGCAGCAAGCGCATCAATAGCAATGCAGTAGTGCTTTTACCCGAACCAGATTCACCGACAATGCCCAATGTCTTGCCACGAGGCAATTTGAAAGACACACTTTCAACCGCATTGATGTACTGTCGTTTGAAAAAGCCCGTGCGCAGTACAAATTGCTTCTGCAGATTGCGCGCTTCCAGCACAACTGAATCGGTCAATGAACTGCCGCGAGTTCTATTCCCCGTGTTGACCTGTGTGCCGTTCACAAAATCAGCCACGATCGGCAGGCGTTGCGGGCGTGTGTCCAGCGGTGGACGACATGCAATCAAAGCACGAGTGTAAGGATGCTGCGGATAAGCAAATAGTTCGGTCTTGGAGTTTTGTTCGCGCACTTCACCATACTGCATCACCACTACCTGGTCGGCGATATCGTGCACCAGGCCAAGATCATGTGTGATAAACAGGATGGACATGCCATGATGTTCACGCAGCTTCATCAGCAATTCCAGAATCTGCTTTTGCACTGTGACATCCAGTGCGGTGGTAGGCTCATCAGCGATGAGTAGCCGCGGATTGCAGGCGATCGCCATGGCGATCATCACACGCTGCTGCTGTCCGCCAGAAAGCTGATGCGGATAACTATGGAAGCGCGAATCAGCGTGCGGAATACCAACTTCGTT
The DNA here is from genome assembly GCA_036263355.1 of Steroidobacteraceae bacterium. Taxonomy (GTDB): domain Bacteria; phylum Pseudomonadota; class Gammaproteobacteria; order Steroidobacterales; family Steroidobacteraceae; genus CAILZL01. The sequence goes on from DATAHE010000377.1 coordinate 2,297, forward strand.
GAGCAACTCAATGGCCCGCGTCTTCGCTTGCTTAACTGACATACTCAGATGCAGTTGCAACGTTTCCATCAATTGTTGGCCAATGGTGAAGACCGGATTCATCGAACTCATGGGATCCTGAAATACCATGCTGATGTCCTTGCCACGTATCCCCCGCAATTGCGAGGCTGACAACGTCAACAAGTTCGCGCCATCGAACTCAATCTTGCTGTGCGGCGATACCGTTGCAGTTCGCGGCAATAGTCGCAATACCGCTGTCGCAGTAACTGATTTGCCACTACCCGATTCGCCTACCAGTGCGACGGTCTGCTTCCGCAAGACATCAAAAGAAACATCTTTTACTGCGTGGATGACACCGTGATTCTTCGTCGCGAATTGCACTTGAAGATGATCAACGCGAAGCAATGATGAAGGTGAGGTACTCATGATCATTCGTTCAGTTTTGGATCCAGCGCATCCCGCAGCGCATCGGTCAACATACTGATCGCCGTCACCAGCAACGCCATGCTGCCACCCGCAGCAATAATCTGCGACCACTTGCCAATCACCACTTCTTCCTGCGTTTCCGCGAGAATGGTGCCCCAGCTCACCATATCAACAGGGATGCCCAAGCCAAGGAAGGAAAGAATCACTTCGGCTTTAATCGCATCCACCACGTAACGTGAGTATTGCACCAGTAACACGTGACTGATATTGGGAAGAATGTGACGAAACATGCGCGATGCATGCGAAGCCCCCAATGCTTCTGCCGCACGAACATAGGCACGTTCGGAATGCTTGAGATATTCAGCGCGAACCAGTCGATACATCCCCGTCCAGTTCGTCAATCCAAGAATCAACACAATGGTGAGAAAGCCACGGCTGAAGATTGCGGCCACTGCAAGAATCAGTAGCACATACGGAATAGAAGTGAATACGTTGTATAGCCACTCCAGTGCATCATCGATAAAGCCACCAAAGTATCCGGCTGATGCGCCAAGCAATGTGCCAATGAACAATGCCAGCAACGCGGCAAGAACGCCTACCGTAATGGAGACTTCCGCACCCTTGATGGTTTTGGTCAAAACATTATGACCCCACTTGTCAGCGCCAAATGGCAGCCAGGTCGCCTGCTCCGCTTTTTCATGCGCGATCTTTGCGGTCCGTTCTTTTAATTCTGCGTAGCGCGGCGCGAGCGGATCAATATCAGAAATATCGACGGGCGCTCCCAATTGCGTATTCGGAATGCCAACGACAGCGTTGGTCGTTGCCGCAGCAGGGTCAAGATGCCATGCCGGATCGGCATACGATGGCGCAACTTCATCGCTCCAGTGCGCTGCAATCAATCCTGTGCGTGACATGGCAATCAACAACAGAAAGAAAGCGATCACACCAAGCGAGACCATTGCGACACGATCTTGTCGCAGACGTTGCCATGCACGCCGCCACATACCGGGAGATTCGTTTGATGGTGCGATGGCAGTTGGGTGTGTCATGGCATCTATCACTTGAATGACACACGTGGATCAAGCCAGCGATACATGACATCGACCAGCAGGTTAACCACCATGGTGAGCACGGCGAGATAAACCGTCACTGCTTTAACAATGGGGAAGTCACTGTTACTGACTGCGACCACCATTTCACGTCCAAGACCTGGAATGGAGAAAAAGAATTCCAGCAGAAACAAACCCACCAAGGTCGTCGGTAGTGCGGCTGCAACGTTGGTGACGATAGGAATCGCGGCGTTGCGCAACACGTGCTTCAACATCACAGTGTGTTCACTCAATCCCTTGGCACGAGCGGTACGAACATAGTCGTTACACATCTCGTCCAGAATGAAGGATCGATACAAACGCAATGAGGGCGCCATGCTGACAAAAACAGAAAGCATCACTGGCAGTGGTGCATAGATAAGCAGATTGCGCCAGACACTACCGGTCCAGCCTTGAACAGGGAACCACTGTAATTGGTAACCAAACAACCATTGAAAGGCGATGATATAGACCAAGAAGCTAATCGACATGATCACCGTGCTGGATACCATAACGACGCGATCAATTAGTGATCCACGTGAATATGCAACCAGTACAGCACAGATAACAGCAATAACGGTTTCAATGATGACGCAGGGAATCATCAGCGTTAGCGTCGGGCCAAGGCGCGTCTTTAATATATTTGATACGAGCTCGTTAGTTGACCAGCTTCTGCCAAAATCAAACGTAAATACCTGTTTGACAAAGATCCAGAATTGAACCAGATAGGATTGGTCCACGCCCAGCTGTTTGCGAATGCTGGCAATCATTTTTGGATCAGATATTTTTCCGGCAAGAATGTAAGCGGGGTCACCGCCCACCCAGTTAAACAGGATAAAGATAAGTACCATGACACCTAGCAGTGTCGGCAGCATTTGTGCAAGACGACGTAATATGAAGCTGCTGATGTTCATGAGTGTATCTAGTTCTTCAGTGCAGCCTGCTGGGCATCCACATCGATGTCGATATACATATATTTCACGTGGTTGATCGGGTGCCGATCAAAGCCATGTACCCATGGATGCACCAAATGCAGAAACGCGCGATGAATACCGAGGCGCCATGGTGCATAAGCCAACGCCAGCCGGCACATTTCTCTATAAAGCTTATTGCGCTCTGGACCATCGGGCAGCATCAATGCCTGTTCGTAGAGCTTGTCGTAAGCAGGGAGCTTGAATCGTGAGCGATTGGCCGAGCCTGTATTCGGCCCGTAAAGTAATTGCAGAAAGTTTTGTGCGTCGGGATAGTCAGCAATCCATGCAGAAACCGCAAACATGAACTTTCCAGCTTGTTCGTCCTGTAACATGTCCGTGAATTGCACCTGCCGATTTTCAAATCGAATACCAATTCCCTTCATGGACTTTGTCCACAGCTCGGCCTGATTGGTGTACTGCAAGCCGGTCCTGTTCAGATAACTGATAGTAAGTGGTGACCCATCAGGTTGTTCACGATAACCATCACCATCGCGATCAACATAGCCATACATGTCCAGCAACGCTTTCGCTTTTGCTGGGTTGTATTCTTGTTCAGCTGCATTAAAAGCTGGATCGTAACCAACCACACCGGGAGGAATAGGCGACTGTGCAACCACCGCAAGATTCTTGAATATCGCCTGCGTTTCCTGATTTCGGTTATGACCCATAACAATCGCACGCCTTAGCGCCACGTGTTGTTCGTCGTAGCCACCGACAACCGGGTCCTCCATGTTGAATTCGTCGTACAGTATTTCAGGCTGCACTTCCTCGAATACACGGATGCCCTGCTTTTTGAGGTTAGGCGCAAGCACGCCATTTTGAAGTACCTGAGGTGCATACGCTTGGTACAACGTATCCAGCACATCAGTTTCCTTGTTCAAGAAGGCAAGATAGCGCGGCTGCTCTTCCTCAATCGGATAGATCTCCACTCGATCAAGTAGCGGCAGCGTCTTGCCAGCAATACTTTGTATAACCTCACGATCCCACTCGTTGTTCATATCTACGTAAGTGGTATCAAGTTTGCTGCCGCGATAATCAGGATTACGTTCCAGCACTATCTTCGACTTGCGTACCCACTCAACCAATTTGAATGGCCCGGTGCCGACTGGATGTGCCATGGTGTCATCGGCATAAGCTTCGATCACTTCGCGCGCGACTGGTGCGGTTTGAGGAATGGCAAAGGCGTAGAGAAAATTGTAATCAGGACTCTTCAGCGTGATACGCAGCGTGTACTTGTCGAGTAACTCAAGTCCTTTGATTGGCGTGTCGTAATCCATTCGACCTTTCTTCTTTGCCTCTTCCGTGATTTCATCCAATCCGACAATCTTGTTCTCCACTAGCCAGCTATAAGGCGCATTAAGAGCAGGGTCGCGCAGGCGGCGAATCATGTACTCCATGTCACGCGCTACTAGTTCGCGTTTCTTACCTTTAAAAACTGGATCGTCAGCGTAATAGATACCCGGATTGAAACGAAACGTATAGACGCGACCACCTTGTTCGGCGACTGGCACTTCCTTGACGATATTAGCAATCAGCTTTGCAGGTCGCGCCAGATAGTCATAGTCGAGGACGGTGTCGAAAATCTGCCAGCAAATGTCGGATGAATACAGATCAGTAAGGCGTTGTGGATCAAATCCCCTTTCAGCCGCTTTAATAGAAACACGCAGTACCTTCGGTTGTGCCGCATACGTCACCGTCATCGACAACAAGATCAACAATGCGCTAACGCATCGAAGAATCATGTTGTGCGACAAAGGTTGTTTCATTTTTGACGGATAACCTGGATTTTGACGCCGCCCACAAGAGCGGAAGCAATAGCAGTACACAAACTAACGATGAGTGAGGCTGCAAGTGCAGTGCCAAAACCCTGAATCTTGAATCCATCTATTAACCAGGCGACCAGCCTAATCATCCCCGCGTTGACTACCAACAGGAACAAACCCAGTGTTACAACGGTAATAGGCAATGTAAGCACAATAATCAAAGGGCGAACCACCGCATTCACCACACCCAGCAACAATGCAGCAATAATCAATGTTTCCGCATCACGGAAGGTCAAGCCCGGTAACATCAGTGTTGCCAGCCACAATCCCAGCGAGGCAAAGGCGGCACGCAACAGGAAGGACAGGACGGCAGAGTGTTTAATCATGATCCTGCCAATGATAGTGTTTAATGGCGGTTAATCAACACACCAATCACTCACGGAGCATTACATGAACTGGGTTTCACTGATTATATTGTTAGCGGCACTGCAATCCCTCGCATTCGGCGGTCTGGTGGCGTGGGCACGCGGGAAATACAAAGTAACCGCGCCAGCGATTTCGGGTAACGAGGTCTTCGAGCGCTTTTTTCGCGTTCACTACAACACCAATGAACTGTTGTTTGTTTTTATGCCCTCTATCTGGTTCTTTGCCTCGTATCTCAGTCCTTTGTGGGGCAGTATTCTCGGCGGCATCTACTTGTTGGGTAGGGTGGTCTACGCGATTGGCTATGTGCGCTCTCCCGCACAACGTGAGATCGGCTTTGTGATGAGCGCCGTTCCAGCATTCATTCTGCTGGCGGGCGCGATTTATGGAGCAATTTGCTCCATCGTTCTTACCTAGCCGCCCATACGACGCGATTTAAATGCACCACGCTCAGTAATAACAATGCAGCGACGGCGTTGTGCGCCGTCGCCAGTTCGAGCGGAAAGCCCTTGATCACCATCAATGGTCCCAGGACAAGTTGCGATATCAACATGATTGCCACCATGGTCGCAGCTGTCCGGAATGTTGATGAGCGCGAACGCCATGCAACCACACAGGCAATACCAACAATCAGTGCAGTACACAATGCGCCTAGACGGTGGACGAAGTGAATGGCTACTCGCGCCGGATGATCCAGCACGCCACCTTCATAGTTGATACCCAGGCCGCGCCACAACACAAACGCATCTTTCACATCCATGTTAGGCCAGAAGGAATTCTGGCAGGTAGGAAAATCGGGACAGGACACTGCTGCATAGTTGGTGCTGGTCCAGCCTCCCAGAAAGATCTGCAGTGACAACATCATCAGTGCGGCAACCGACCAGGTTCGCAAACGATTAGCTGATGACAAGCGTTCATTGTTTCGCGTACGCATCGCCAACCACGCCAGCAATGACATGGTGGTTAGTCCACCAATGAGATGTGCCGTTACAATGATGGGCTTGAGTAACTCCGTGACAGTCCACATGCCGAGCATTCCCTGAAAGATGACAAGCGGCACCAGCAACAAAGGCAATATTAATGGTTGCTGCGGATCACGACGATTCCAGATCGCAATGCCAGCGAGCGTGATGATGATCAAACCCAAGGTGCTGGCGACATTGCGATGCAGCATCTCCTTCACCGCTTTGGCGTATTCGAACTTTCTATCTGGATACAGCTGTTGTGCGGCGTCGAGATGCTGCTCCGCACCGCCTGCTGAAATATGCCCATAACATCCCGGCCAATCAGGGCACCCTAGGCCAGCAGCATTTAAACGCACCCAAGCACCCAGCACCACCACGCACAACGCAAGCATTGCGCCAAACAAACTGAGATTGCGGAACAGCGTTAATCGTTGTGAAGGACTCATTTCATTTACTCAAATCAAAGACTCAAGCCTCTCGATGAGGAGACACATGCAAGACTATCTCAATCTCGCACTCGTCGATCAAGAGCTACAGTGTCATTCCCGCGAAGGCGGGAATCCAGTGAACATTACATCCTGAGCTTGTCGAAGGATGCAAAAAATACAATTAAATGGTTCGACAAACTCACCATGGATAGAAAACTAGATTCCCGCTTTCGCGGAAATGACTCATCGCCAATGGAAACTCCATCTCTGTTTCCTCAGCATCAATGGATACCATCACCCAATGTGCGAAAGACTTAGCAGCTTCTTTAAGTCCGCATGCAAATCGCCTGCTTCAGCACCACGCTTGTAACTCATCATCAAGTTGCCCAGTGGATCGATGATGTAGATCTTGCCTGTTTGCAGTACATCACCTGCGTCATTGGGAAACAACTTTAAAGTCTGCCGTCCTATCTCATCATCCACGCGAGCGATGATGAGATCAGGCTGTTCACTGGAAAAGAAATTAGCATCGCAACAATTGCCAGCGAACATGAAAGCACGTTGCACACGCGTGGTGTCTTTTCCCAGAAGCAAACGGATATTGCGCGTAATCAGCAATGCATCGCGACAGGACTGATCGCATGCACCCTCACCCACGTACAAAAGCGTCCACTTGTGTTGCAGCCACTGTTTATCGAGCTCACTTCCGTCCGGTTTATGCAGCGCGGCTTCTGGTAATGAGACAACCGGTGACACCAGATCACCCTTGTTACTCATACTGCTCGGTCGCCAGCTGGTTCCATAGTAAATAAAAAATGCGAGTAGCAAAGGTGCAAAGAAAGCGAGCAACGCCCAGTACACAGGACGACGCGACAACTTCTTTTCAACAGCAGGTTCAGTCATGAGAGACACGTTTCAGATTGACGACGAAGTAAATGATCAGCAGCGTAACGGCGAAACCAAACCATTGTACTGCATATGCAATATGACGTTCAGGCGCGAAACCTTGCGTAATATGCCAGCGACGTTCGAAGCCGTCTTTGTTATCGGCATCCATCAGGACCAGCCGATGCTGCAACTTCATACCGTACAAACGTTGCAAGTCAGACAGGTCTGGAAAGTTCAGTACTTGTGGCCACGCAGAACCAATACCAGCATTTCCAGCGCGCACGCCCGGACGCGGCAGCTCATCGATAATCCCGGTTACATCGCGAACTTGCTCATCCACTTGCAGCGATTCTCCAGGCCGTCTATCAACTCCGTTCTTGCCATAAGCAATCCAGCCACGATCAACGAGAACAATGGACTCATCTGGCAACTTTAGCGGTGTCCACACGCGATAGCCCGGCTGGCCCTGCGCCGAGGGCATGTTATCCAGCAAGATTTGGCGCTGGCTGCTAAAAGTGCCTTGCACGTGCACATGCTGATAACGCGACAATTGATCTGCATTCGCAGCGTTTAACGCCATCAGGCTGCCTTGCCCTGCGGCGGCTTGCGTCATCAACGCACGTTTTAGTTCTGCGCGCCGTAACTGCCAGCTACCAAGGCTGATGAAGACTGGTAGTAGCGCCGCCACCAGCAGAGTTGCCCATAGCGAAGGCGAAAACACTTTTTGTCCAAGGCGTAACTGCATTACTTACTCGCGATATACTTGCGCATCAAAGCTCGTTAACAAACGGGATCGAGGCAGTTATGTGGATTAG
>DATAHE010000378.1:0-3269 GCA_036263355.1 Steroidobacteraceae bacterium
TTACGGTGCGCATCGCATTGCCCGAGTCCATGCACAGCAATGATGTGGTCACGGTTCCACAACATATTCGTGGCTATCACGGTCAACGCATCAATGTGCTACTGGTGGATGATGATCCATTGCATCTGGATATCGTCTCCAACCTGCTCAAACCGCTTGGTTTCATCGTGCATATTGCACACGGCGGCAAAGAAGGCCTAGAGATGGTCAAACGTCATCAACCCGAGTTAGTGATGCTGGACATCTCCATGGGTGATATGACGGGTTGGGAAGTGGCACATGAGATTCGCGCGATTTCAGAATTAAAGAAGACTCGTATCATGATGGTGTCTGCCAATGCACATGAATTTATTCAAGGTAGCGAAACGCAGCCACACAATGCCTTTGTCATGAAGCCCATCGATCTGCAGGTGTTGCTGGAAAACATGGCGAACGTATTATTCATTGAGTGGGAATATGAAAATGAATTGGTAACGGCTGCGGGGCAATCATCAACTGATGTAACACTTCCCGCCACAGCACATCGCCATCTTGATGCCCTGCTGCAACTGGGTCGCATCGGTCATGTGCGTGGCATTCAGGCCAAGTTACGTGAAATTGAAAATGAAGACGCCGCCAACAAGCCCTTCGTCACACAATTGAGAGGCATGGTGACCAATTTTGATTTGAAGCGTTACATGAACACAATCGAGGCGGTGCGCAAGAATGCTTGAACATACTGCACGCCGCGATACGGTGCTGGTGGTCGATGACACACCGGAAACGTTGGGCTTTTTAACTGATACGCTGGATCACGCAGGTTATACCGTGCTGATTGCCACCGATGGCGATAGTGCCATTGAGTTAGTAGATCAAATCACGCCCGATATTATTTTGATGGACGCGATGATGCCGGGTATCTCTGGCTTTGAAGCCTGTCGACGCTTGAAGCGCGACAAACTGCTTGCCAACCTGCCGGTGATCTTCATGACGGGACTAAGCGAGACGGAACATGTTGTCGAAGGACTGGCAGCAGGTGGCGTCGACTACGTGACCAAGCCGATTATTGTGGATGAACTACTTGCACGTATTCGCGTACATCTCACCAATGCCCGCATGGCATCGGATACTCATGCCGCGCTGGATGCACTGGGCAGATTCTTATTAGCGATTGATCAACATGGCAAGTTGTTATGGTGCACACCTAAGGCAAAACATTTGCTCGATGAATTGTTTATGACGGACACTACTGCGGCACCCACCCTGCCCCCGCATATCGCGGCACAACTGATGGGACGCGAGAATGGGAGCAACAATGCGCCCGTTCAAATTGATGTTCAGCAACGCAAGCTGGAGTTTTCGCTGGTCAGCTCAATTGGTCCAGATGAATATTTATTCCGCATTGCCGAAATTCATACTGGCAATGATGTGGAACGCTTGCAAAAGCAGTTGGCGTTAACTTCACGCGAAGCAGAAATTCTCGCATGGATCAGTCGCGGTAAAACCAATCGCGACATTGGCGAGATACTAAACATCAGCCCACGCACGGTGAACAAACATCTTGAACAGGTATTTATCAAGCTTGGTGTGGAGAACCGTGCTGCAGCTACCGCCAGAGCAATGAAGGCGTTGGCACGATAGAAACGAAAACCGGAGTTGAGGTAAGTGTTGGCCCACATCAGAACCAGCCGCGTGTGATTGCGACACTCGTTGTCAAGGAGGAAAGTAGCGACAGGCAAACATACTGTGAGACTACTCCATGGCCAACAATTCAATTCAAAACTCAAATTCGGACAGTTCTAACGAGCCGTCGAATCGACGTGGCCCAGACTCCAAGCCACCTGTGCGTGAACCCAATAACCCGAAGGCGAATAAACCAAAACAGGATCCGGTCAATAGCGAAGAAACATTGAAACGGAATGTAGATGGTAATAGCTAGCTGACTTCATCAAAGCCTATCAATCTATGTGAGCTTGGATCAAGCTCTTCTCTCCTTATAAATCATTTGAGCTATCGTTTCTCCAATTGGCGCCGTTAGCCCTAACATACACCAAGAAATGTCATACAGATAAAATCCGAAGATAAAACGAAGGATTCCCGAAGACTTCACGTGCGTACAAATTGATACGTTTCCCAGGAAAATAAATTTGGCACCGCCAAGTAACACTGGGGAAAATTTATGAAAATGACGAATTGGCGATCGGTCATAGCGGCTGCTACGGCCGCGCTAGCGTTGCATTGCAATGCTGAACCATTAATAGATTATTTCAATACATGCGAACGCGAACTGCAATTTACAGATTCTGAATATGACACTGCTATCGGTCCCGTCAAAAGTTGTTATGACGTCGACCAGTTTGCAGCACCTATCAACTCCAGTGACCCAACGAATGATTACATTGGTTATGCACAGATTAATGACAAAGTCGATCTGGTCTTTGCATGCCGTTGGGTAAAAGGCACCAAAGAGAATCAGCTAAGGGAACAAAGCTACGAAACAATTATCCACAATCGCCAAAGCGGAAAGACCTGCTTTTTTGACGCTGCAATTACTGATCCTTTGGTGGTGCCACTTACTGTTCGAGACCAGGGACCATTTCCCAATGCAAAATCCTGGTGGAAGTCCCCTGATACCATCGTCGCTGATAAGAAAGTTTGCACTGACTGTCATTCTTCAGGCCCGTATATTGCTTCACCGAGGATAGTTAACTACCTGCAGAAATATGGATTGATAAATAATGGACATGATACGACGCAGAATGATGGACGACTTATTTCACATATACGATACCAAGCCGTTGGCGTCACATTCTCGGATTACACGCCTATTGCGAGATTTAACGTCGGTCTGAACTATTTTCCGAGAATAAGTAGCGACGTCCCCTTTAACACTAGCACCTGCGCCGATGCGTGCCATGCGCTGAATGTCAACAATCCTCCCGATATCACCGCAACATTCTCAGGCACAACAAAGGTAGTGATTCCTTCCATTCACAGCGTGCAAACTGAGATTGCGAGCAATGCATCACTAATGCCACCCACTCAGTTAGCATCCTCCCCTTATCGCTGGGTGAATATGGATACGCCTGCTACGGATGGAGGTGAATACGAGACGCTTGCCAACCTTAGACAACAATATCCAAAGTTCGCTTGTGCGCCCACCACTCCCAGTGCACCAGCGGTGGTTGCCTTGAGAGCCCATGTGGTAGGTAACAGCAATTCCTTTACTACTGTTAGCGCAGCGTTACTTCCAGACAAACTGCGAACGTTTAATGCCCGTGATGGCTTGG
>DATAHE010000379.1:0-3062 GCA_036263355.1 Steroidobacteraceae bacterium
TAACGCCCATGTTGATTGCTGCCGTTGATGCCCCATCGTATTAATTGATTGTTTGAAACGGTCCATTGCCAATTATTTTTGAGATCAATGAAACTGAAGTGGTTGTCCGCATCCACGGCCGCTGTGGACTTCTGCGGTTCCATGTCTTGCGCCTTGCGACGCTGTGATACTTGCGCATAACTGACCGTCATCGAGGTTTGCAATGCATCCGAGAAGCCGTGATCCAATCCCACCCACAAATGGGTAGAACTTGATTTTCCATCTGAGTTGATGCGGCTGTCGTTGCCATCGCCATCTTGAGAATAATTCATGCGATCAGAGCCAAATAGCAAGTGCGCAGAAACAGTGGTGGTATCACTCAACGTATATCGCAGACTTGAAAATATATCGGCGTAACGTGGAACCGTTTGTTCAGAACTGTTTTGAATCTGATTCAACAACAGATCAAGATAGCCGCGTCGGGCGGCGATCAACCATGATCCCTTGTCATCAGCAAATGACCCCGAGGTTCTGGCAAAGGCGCTGATAAAACTCATGCCCACTGCATTGTGATATTCATCCTGAACGCCGGGATCGCGTGATTTAATGTCGATGACGCCACTCATGTAATTGGACCACTCGGAAGTCATGCCGCCTGTCATGAAATCCAGCGAGTTCACCAGGTTTGTGTCCAGTGCGCTGAGTAATCCATCCACCTCACTGAAATGAAAGCCGTTGTGAATCTCGGCGCCGTCCACCATCAGCATCACTTCATCGCGGCGTCCACCACGAATGTTCAGCTTGGCGGAAAAATCACCACCCGTCACGCCAGGTAGTCCCTTCAGCATGCGCATGGGATCATCCGCGAGATGCGGCGTTTGTTTGACCGCTTCACGATTGATGTACGCCGACGAGTATTTCTCATCGGAAATGCCATAGCGGCTGCCGGTAACGATGATTTGATCGATTGATTCTGAGTCCGCAGTGTTCGCCGTGTTGTTTGTTTGATTGCTGCTCTTCTTCTTGTCGCTATCGCGTACAACTATCCAACCATCGCCGGACTTCACTGCCTTTAATTTCCACGGCATCAGTAGTTCTTGCAGCAATGGTTCGCCTTCCTTACTGATTGGCAACGTTCTAACTTTCATCTCAGGACGAACAATGGCGCTGCTATAACTTATTTCGTAACCGCAGTGACTCAGGCGTTGCAACGCATCGGCTAATGATTCACCAGCATGAACTTCACATGCGGATGTTTGCGCGGCGACGACGCCGGACATCAGTAATACCACGACGCCAATTGTGACTTTCATATTTTTATTCTTGTTCATACTCTTCTATTTTTCTTCTGTTTGAGAAGCAACCAGTAATACGCCTTGATCCAATCGCAGGTTCATGCCTGTGATTAATCCAATGTTTTCAAGTTGCTGTTTGGTATTGCGTGCCAGCAATGCACCGTGAAGCCGTGTATCCAGCGCCGTACGTTCCACTTCAATGGATTCATAGCGCACATGCCAACCATGCTCACGGGCAAGCCACACCAGCAGTTCAGATAGTGGACGACCTTCAATATTAAATTCCGGTGCAATGTCTGCTGCCCATGACCATTCATCGCCATAGCCTGGCTGAGATTGAACGTCACCCATTTGATTGGCATTCATCGTTACAGTTTGGCCGGCACCGAGCTGAACGTGCTGCTGGGTTTTGTCTAACAGCATATTCACACGTCCCTCGCGTACTTGAACCCGTGTTTCGTGATCGTCGGCAGCAACTTGATACTGTGTGCCTTCATGTTGCACCAATCCCTGTGGCGTATGAATTTTCAGCACCGCGTGGTTATTGATTCCTTCGGAGTCCACATAGACGCGGCCATATTCAAGCCGCATGTCCTGCGCACTTGTCGCGACCAGTCGCGTATTGCGATCAAGCCGTAACGACAATCCATTGATATTCAGCGCAACGCGACCCTGTAAAGTTTGGATCGTTTCGCCACTTGTGACGGATTGAGCCGTGCGAATAACGGATCGTTGATCTAAACGTTGAACGTCACCTTCCGTCTTGACGATCTGAGCGACCTCTACAATGGCTAACGATGTCGTATGCATCAACATGAATGCGGCTACAGAGGCGGCGAGTGCGCCGCCAGCAAACAACGACATAAACCGACGCTTGCGTGCAGCCAACTGCTTTCTGTTTACGGCCTGCCGCCAGCTTGTGTGTGCCGCTACTCTTGCGCGCATGGTCGCCGTTGTTGACGGTGACGTACGTTCGCCCGCCAGTTTGAGCAACGCGCCGATCGAATGCTCAACATCGTGATTTGAAGGCGGTGGAGTAGGGGTTTCTTTGGATGTCATACGCGCCTCACTTGACCGTGTGCAGTGAACCGGCTTGAAGCAATGTGAAAGCCTCACGAAAAGCTTCACGTGCACGCGTCAGTAATGATTCGGTGGCTTTTGCTGTGCGGCCTATCTGTGTCGCAATCTCTTGCACGCTCATTTCCTTTACATACTTGCTCTCCAGCATGTCGGCATAAAGCGGTGGCAGGTAATCCAGTGCAGCGAGCACGTTCTCGCGTACTTCGGATGAAGCGGCAGCCAATAATGGATCGTCACTTTCAGCAATCAGCAAAGCGTCCAGTGCTGCCTGAATCTGCGGATCATCATCATTGAGAGACATCGCCCGGGCAGGATGTTGATGGCTGTGATGATTGCTCATCTCACGTCTGCATAAAGTGCACAACCAGGTCATCAGTGCCGATTCACCTTTGTAAGTGTGCAGGCTCTCCATGGCACGACAGAGAGTGGCCTGGGCAATGTCTTCGGCAACCGTGGCGTCGTGGCAGCGTCGCAATGCAAAACGGTACAGGCGCGGATGATACTCGCTGAAAAGCGAGTCGAATGCCTGTTCGCTGCCGTCGAGCAGCTGGGTGACAAGTTGTTGATCTGACATGGACATATCTATACCTAAGACGTGAGTGCAAGGTCAGATCAAAAATCCTTCGCGCTTTTTACAAATAATTGCTATCTGGACCGAAAGTATTTTATATGGAAGCAAGGCCGCCAGAATTTTTAATGTGTATTAAA
>DATAHE010000380.1:0-7153 GCA_036263355.1 Steroidobacteraceae bacterium
CCATGTGCAGCACCGTATTCAACGGCTGCCTGCGGTCCCTTGCCTTCAAGAAAACCATAAGCAAGCCCTGAAGCGAAACCATCGCCACCACCAACGCGATCATAAATTTCCAGATTCTCGCGTTTCATGGATTCGTAAATACTGCCGTTGTACCAGAGGATGGCAGACCAGTCGTTGAATGATGCTGTCTTCGCATTACGCAATGTGGTTGCTGCAACTTTGAAGTTCGGAAACTCTTTTACCGCGCTCTTGATCATGTTGGCGAAAGAATCGGTTTCAATATTGGTGAGATGTTCATCTGCACCTTCAACATGAAAGCCAAGGCATGCGGTGAAGTCTTCCTCGTTACCAATCATCACATCCACATACTTGGCAATCTCGCGATTGATGCGTTGCGCCGCTTCCTTGCCGCCCTGGCTTTTCCAAAGCGATGCACGATAGTTCAAATCATATGCAACGACAGTCCCATACTTCTTTGCAACTTGGACGGCTTCAATCACCGCTTCTGCAGTGTTCGATGCCAGCGCTGCAAAGATGCCACCAGTGTGAAACCAGCGCACACCTTCTTCACCAAAGATTTTTTCCCAATTGAATTCACCGGGTTTGATTTGTGATGCAGCGGAGTTGCCGCGATCAGAACATCCCAATGCTGGCCGCACACCAAACCCTTTTTCGGTGAAGTTCAAACCAACACGTGTGTTCTTGCCAAGACCATCGAAGTCACGCCATACCACGTGCGACATGTCGACACCACCTTGCATGATGAAGTCTTCCACCAGCCAGCCAAGATCATTCTTTGGCAGTGCCGTGGCGACCATGGCTCGCTTCTGCCAGCATTTGCGCATGGCGCGCGCGACATTGTATTCACCACCACCTTCCCATACCTGAAAGCTGCGTGCATTGCGCACGCGACCAAAGCCGGGATCGAAACGCAACATCACTTCGCCAAAGGAAGCACAATCCCACTTGGTGTCTGCTGCCGATTTGATTTTCAGTTCTGCCATGATGAAGCCTCAATGTGTCGATTTATCTTCGTTAGTTTAAGTGTGACAAACAAAAGTGCTGCTGATCGTCACACGATAATTGGTCGTTATAAACTTGGAGCGTGATTGGAAACCGGTGTCAATTCAATGCTGACAAACAAAGTATGACTACTTTGCTGCCAGCTCCGATTTGATCTTCTTGATCAGCTGCACAGTCTCGCGCACGCGCTGTTCAATGCCATCGTAGTTCTTGGCTTGCAACAATTCTTTCGTGATGAGATTACTGCCAATGCCACAGGCAACGATGCCTGCACCGAACCATTTACGCAGTGACTCTTCAGTCGGCTCAACGCCACCCGTAGGCATGATGCGAGTCCATGGCATGGGGCCAAGTACATTCTTTACAAACTCAGGACCACCCACTGACGAGCCTGGAAATACTTTAACGATCTCGCAGCCGAGTTCTTGTGCATAGCCAATTTCACTGGCTGAACCACAACCTGGGCTGTAAGGAATGCAACGACGATTGCAAACTTTGGCAACGTCCGCATTCAACAAGGGCCCGACAATAAACTTTGCACCGTTGGCAATGTAGATACCCGCTGTCGGTGCATCCACAATCGAACCCACACCCATGATGATGCTGGGGTCCGCTTTGGCAAAATGTTTCGTTACGTCGTAAAACACATGCGAAGCAAAGTCACCGCGATTGGTAAACTCAATGCACTTTGCGCCGCCGTTACCACAGGCCTGAATCACCTTGGTGCACACTTCCACATCGGCGTGATAGAAAACGGGAATGACAGCTTGTTCCATCATCGCGGACAACACTGTCAGGCGATCTTTGTTCATTGCAAGGCTCCGGGAGGCGCGGGGAATTGGAGCGGATATTGAAGCAGAAAACTGCGTTGAAAGCATCAAGCAATGCAACTTACGTGGCCGCTATCAACAGAAAAACCGCCGTTTCAGCACTGCTTCTCCTGCTGCTGAAAATATGACAAGCCGCGAACCCTTGCGGCGACGTGCCCATTGACGCTCAATCATCAGCTCCAGTAATGCGGCACCCAATGCGCCGCCGAGATGATGGCGACGCACGCTCCAGTCAAGACAGGTGCGACACAACGGACGACGCCGTGTCGCGAGTTCATCCAGATCAATTCCTAGCTTTTTAAAGAACGCCCTTCCATCTGCTGTCAGCACCACATCGTTGTCTTTACGCCGTAACAGCTCTCGTGTCAGTAGCGCTTCAAAGAGCTGCACCCCTTTGTCACCAGCAAGATGGTCATAACACACGCGTGCTTCGCGCAATGCAGGTTCACGTGGACTGCTGCGTAACCTCACCGCACCAGAGCGATAAGCCACACCCATGATGGTCTCCATCAATCCGGCCACATCTTCTTCCAGCTGAAAATAACGATGTCGTCCCTGATGCTGAACGTTCAGCAGATTGGCATTCAACAACTTTGACAGATGCGCGCTCGCAGTTTGTTTGGTAATGCCAGCCGTCGCGGCAAGCTCGGTGGCAGTTAATGCCTGACCGCCCATCAGCGCGCTCAGCATTTCGGCCCGCGCCGGATCACCGAGAAGTTGCGCTACACGGGCAATGTTGGGACCTTCACTCATGGTTCGATCCTAGACGAACCATGCCTCACCGACAATGCCTTAATGTGTGCAACATGTTCAGCACGGTGAGTTGTATGAATATTGTTTGCTTCATCAAGTATGAAATCGATCCCTTCCAGCGCGATGCCTTTCATGAGTACGCGAAGAACTGGGGACGTATTATTCCTGCCTGCGGTGGTGACCTAATGGGTTACTTCTTGCCACATGAAGGCACCAACAATATCGCCTGGGGACTGATCAGCTTTGCAAGCCTCGCTGATTACGAACAGTATCGTGCGCGTCTTAAATCAGATGCGGAAGGCGCAAAGAACTTCCGGTTTGCAATGGAACAGAAATTCATCTTGCGTGAAGAGCGCACGTTTATGGAAGCTATTCCCGAAACGCTGCCCACTTATAGCAGCCGGAGTATCAAGCAATGATTACCGTGATCTTTGAAGTAACTCCGCACGCAGAACACCGTCAAACTTATTTTGATCTGGCTGCGCAGCTTAGGCCGCTTCTCAATGATATCGATGGCTTCATCTCTATCGAGCGCTACGCCAGCATCAATGATCCAGACAAAGTATTGTCATTATCCATGTGGCGCGACGAAGCAGCCGTATTGCGCTGGAAACAAGTGGAAGCTCATCAGCGCGCTCAGCAGAAGGGTCAGCAGATCCTGTTCAAGGATTACCAGATAAAAGTTGCGCAGGTTATTCGTGCCTATGGCATGGGGAAATAGTAAACGCAACGAAGGACACAGAAGGTGCTGGATTTGACCGCTGCTATCAAGCAGCAATTGAGTGGTGGTCAAGTGATAATCAGGTATCGATCAGCCGGTCTTCGCCACACTCACTGCTTTACCGCGCTTGTATCTGCCTGTGGCGATGGTTGCATATTCCTTGTCCATGATGACACAGCGATCACGGCCTGAACCCTTTGCGGTATAAAGCGCTTCATCGGCCAGCTGCACCCAGCCAGCGGTGGATCGCGACAACTGCGGCAATACGCATGCAGCGCCGATACTCACCGTGACATTGCGACCTACCTTGGACGCAAGATGTTCCACTTCAAGCTTGCGTAATTCATTACGAATCTGTGTTGTCAGATCTTCAACATAGTCGCGGCGTGCATCGTAAAGAATCATGGCGAATTCTTCGCCGCCATAACGGGCGGAAAGATCCAGCGGACGACGTGCGACACTGCTTAGCAACGCAGCCACTCTTTTCAGACAATCATCGCCAGCCTGATGTCCGTAGTGATCGTTATAAAGCTTGAAGTAATCAATATCGATCAACAACAATGCGACTGGCACTTCTTCACGGACTGCCAGCTGCCACACACGCTGCAAGTGCTCATCGTAGGCGCGACGATTATGAATTCCGGTAAGCCCATCGCGATTGGCCATCTCTGCGAGTAACCGTGTTTCCAGAAAGTTGACACGATGTAATCGTTCCAGCGTGTAACACGCGGTGGCGCCGATGGCGTTGGCAGAGAACAGCACCGTAACGTTATAGAACAGCTCTGGCGTCGGCATATTGGCCAGCGATCCCGCTACGTAATAACTGAGCATCACAAACAGTCCGCTAAGCAATGCAGGTATGAACAACATGCCTGCCATTAGATAAATACTGGTCAGCACCAGCACAATGGTCGGTGTCAGCGATTCGATGGATGGTTGATCAACGAAGGAATTCAACACCGCGCATAATCCAAACAGCGGTGCAAGCCATTGCACATAGCGGTGGTAGTACTTCTGGTAGCGCTCTGACATGACCACTACGGCACAGACAATCAGGATACTGAGCGCAATGCCCATCAACACCATCAGTGAACTGTTCTGCGCGCGCTTAAGTACGTAATGGTTGACCAGTATGAAACCAGACAGTAGCGCAATAGCCAGCCACAGGTGAACGGCAACATTGTTACGCAGGCTGAGACGAAGATCATTACGGAAGTCCTGCTCCAGCACTGGATCTTCAAAGCGCAGCCAGCGGAAGCCCTTGCGGAACTGCCGGGCTGCTGTGGAATCCAGCTGTGGCGCGTTGTCGTTCGAAACCGTGGACATCGACAATCCGTAAGAAGACGACTAAAAAACGTATAGTGGATTGTACGACTGGCACTTGTCAAAATCAGTGAACTAAATCTTGCTAATGTCCTGGGCGGCAAAATATTTCGCGAGGAATTCATCAAATCCAGTCGAATCTGCAGCTTCGATCGCCTCACGACGACGTAGCGACTCCTCGGCTTCCACCCGGAATTGTTCCAGACGGCGTTCATTGGGTGGATACAGGTCGAGGAAGTAAGACTTGTGAGATACCGATGTCTGCAGCGCAAACTCTGTGAACGACTGCTCACTCGCACTCATACCCACCAGCGTGCGAGCTGATGGAGTTAACGCGACATCCAGAATTTTCGCGCGCTGAATATCCAGCGATGCGGTATAGGGCTTTTGTGCATCGTTATGATCCAGCATTTCGCAGATGCCCTGCATCGAATCGAGCAACTCCAGTGACCAGTTACGCAGGGTTCCCTGCTTGCCTTCGCGATTCAATGCCAGTCCCGGTTCACGACCGCGATGTGCAACCAGCACATGGTTGCCATCGAGCACTTCTTCTTCAGTGGAGTTAATGGGTGCACTGTCTTTAAGAATACAGAGCGCCAGGAACGCTTCGAGAAAACGCAATTTGTGTTGATTGACACCGACTGGATCAAACGCACTGACATCCAGTGCACGCACTTCAACATACTCCACGCCAGCACGCTTCAATGCCTGCGTCGGACGTTCGCCGCTACGCACTACGCGCTTGGGACGAATGAAGCTGTAGTACTCATTTTCGATCTGCAACAAGTTGGCATTCAGCTGTTTGTATTTACCGTCGACCTTTACGCCGATGCGTTGATACTCAGGATGCGGCACGGTGATCAACCGCGACAGATCACGTACGTATTCATCAATGCTGTTGACCGAGATACTGACATTCGCCTGGCTCTTGTTGCGATAGCCAAGATCACTCATGCGCAACGAAGTTGCATAGGGCTCATACCATGTATCCTGGGTGAATTTCTTCAGCGCATGTTCACGCCCGAGGTTGCTGATAAACGCATCACTGACACAGGGCGAATTACCAAACAGATACAACACCAGCCAGCCATAGCGTCGATAGTTACGCAGCAATGCAAAATAACGATCCGAACGAAAGGACTGATCTTCCTTTGTCTGGTGAATGGCAGCCAGTACCGGCCAGAAATGCTCTGGGAAAGAATAGTTGTAATGCACGCCAGAGATGGCCTGCATCATGCGTCCATACCGATGACCGAGACCCAGACGATAGATCTCTTTCATCTGGCCAATGTTGGATCGTCCATAACGCGCAATGGGAATCTCGGCATCGCTGCTGATATTGCCGGGCATGCTGGTAGCCCACAGCAATTCATCACCAAGATGACGATAGACAAACTGGTGCAGATCGCAGAGAAACTGCAATAGCTCCCACGACTCAGTAAAGGTGGGCGTAACCAGTTCGATCAGCGCTTCGGAATAATCAGTCGTGATGTGTTCATTGGTGAGCGTGGAACCCAGCGCTTCGGGATGCGTGGTTTGCGCCAGTTGACCATCCGGATTGACGCGCAGTGATTCTTTTTCGACGCCCTTGCGGCCACCATTGAGCACACCGCGCTCGCGACTGTTAACCAGCCCGGCGAGTCGGCGCTCAAACACTTGATCAATGCCGCGGTTCACACGTCACCCAGTTACCAGCAATTGCAGCGGGGGCGCAGTGTTGCGGATGGGTGCGTGCGGGGTCAAGTAAGTGTCAGTCATAAGGACATCACCTTTGGTGAGTTACTTGTTAGCTCCAACTCTCCACGGCATTACTGGTGTCTGATTTAAAAGTATCCCCGTTTTTTGACAGCTTCGAACAGACAAAGGAAATACTGCCGCCAGCTGGCGCCCTCAATCCCCTGTAAGAAAACTGTATTATGTTGGTCATCACGTTGTTAATGAGGTTTTGCGCCATGGCGATGGATGTAGTCGATTACGAAATTTTTGGCAACGACATGCAGTATGTTGAGGTGGAGCTGGACCCCGGTGAAGCAGCGGTGGGTGAAGCCGGTGCCATGATGATGATGGAAGAAGGCATCGAGATGGACACGGTGTTTGGCGATGGCACTGCGCAGATGCAACAAAGCGGCCTGTTCGGCAAACTGCTGGGTGCAGGCAAGCGCTTACTGGGTGGTGAGTCATTGTTTACCACCATCTATCACAATGAATCAAACGTTAAACGTCGCGTTGCATTTGCAGCGCCCTATCCCGGCCAGATTCTTGCCATACCCTTATCATCCATTGGTGGTACGTTGATCTGTCAGAAAGACAGCTTCCTGTGTGCCGCACGTGGCGTGTCGCTCGGCATTGCCTTTCAACAAAAACTTGGTGTCGGTTTATTCGGTGGTGAAGGCTTCATCATGCAGAAGCTGGACGGTGATGGCATGGTGTTTGTTCATGCCGGTGGCGCATTGGCCACGCGTGATCTCAAGCCCGGTGAAACGTTAAGAATTGATACGGGCTG
>DATAHE010000381.1:0-4456 GCA_036263355.1 Steroidobacteraceae bacterium
GTGATACTGGCTGCGCAGTAGCTCAAGCGCGCGCCCTACTCGCTGCGCATAGCTATCGGTGACCACCAGTTGTTGCAGCCGTTCACCAAGATCGTCAGTAAGTGCACGATAATAAACTTCACGCAATGCAAGTGGTGCCAAGACAGCACAATCTTGCGGGTTATCAAGCAGCCGTACCAATCTCAGAATGACATCCAGCATCGGCTCTTTCATCGCTGCGCTATATAAGGCGCGGCTGCTCTGTTTATTGTTCTTCGCGGAGTTCTGCGTAGAGTTATTTGCCTTGATGCGATCAGATACCAGCGATGCAATTTCAGCAGTATCGATCTTGATCAACAACGCCAGATAGGGTTTGGCGACACTGGCATCCGTAATCTCGGCGCATACGGGCATGGTAGTAGATACCACCAGATAGTGCAGCGGATCATAGACGTAGAAAACACCATCCAGCAACGCGCGCTTACTGCCCTGCGCAACAAAGCATAAGCACGGCTGATAGACGGCGGGCAGCAATTGAGTGGTGGATTCGGCGCGAAATAGTTCTACGCTGTTGACGGGAGTCGTAATGCGCAGCGCGCTCCGCTTGGTTAAACGTTCAAGCCGCTGCACTAACTCGCTTTGTTGCGCTGACATCGGTTCAGTATCCAATTCACGCTTCAGCGGTACTATGTTCACAAAATTGCTCCCGCAATGGTTGCGTTAATTGTGCCGTCACCTGCTGCCACCTGATATAAGTCGAGAGCGTTTTTATAACTGATTTGCAGGAATAGGCAAGAACCACAGAGAAAAGGACGATCACATCGGTACTCGTACTTGTAATCTTGACGTTACTGAATACAACGCAGAGGTAGCTATGAACCATTCCATTCCACACCGTCAGCTAGGCGACCTGAAAGTATCAGCCATTGGTTTAGGCTGCATGGGCATGTCTGAGTTCTATGGTGAAGCCGACCAGGCCGCCTGCATGAAGGTGCTCAATCATGCGCTGGATATCGGCATCAACTTTCTTGACACCGCCGATATGTACGGCTGGGGTGCAAACGAAAGGCTGTTGTCTGGACTATTGAAGGCACGCCGCAGTGAAGTCGTGCTGGCAACGAAGTTTGGCAATATGCGCGGCGCCAATGGCGAGTTCCTAGGCGTCAATGGCCGACCTGAATATGTGATTACAGCCTGCGATGCCAGTCTGGAACGATTGGGCGTCGAACAAATTGATCTGTACTACCAGCATCGCGTAGATCCCAAAGTGCCTATCGAAGAAACGGTCGGCGCCATGTCGTTGTTGGTGAAGCAAGGCAAGGTTCGTTATCTTGGTTTATCCGAGGCCAGTGCAAGTACCGTTCGTCGTGCGCATGCTGTTCACCCGATTACCGCGTTACAAAGTGAATATTCTTTGTGGACACGTGATATCGCCGAGAGTGTATTGCCAACTTGTCGCGAGCTGGGCATTGGCTTTGTTGCTTACAGTCCATTAGGGCGTGGATTTCTGACTGGTGCCATTCAGAACACCGAGCAACTTGCGGCAAACGACTGGCGACGCAACAACCCGCGTTTTGCGAAGCAGAATATGGAACAGAATCTTCAACTAGTGACTGCGCTTAATCAGCTGGCAGCACAACGCAAAGTGACACCAGCACAACTGGCGTTAGCATGGTTACTGGATCAAGGTAGTCATATTGTTCCTATTCCAGGTACGCGCAAGACTGAACGCCTGGATGAAAATGCCGCTGCGACTGCTCTCGTGCTGAACGATGGTGAAAGGAAGGCCATCGCAGAGGTGTTGGCAAGCCATGCTGTTGCAGGCGAACGATATCCAGCTGCATCGATGGCGTTGTTGAATGCCTGATCGCCGCGGTTTTCGCTCGTATTTATCGTTAGAAGAAGAACCTTTCTTTCAGCTCTTCGCCAAAAACGCATCGCAGCTTTGACGGGCAGGCTCGCTTGCAGGAATACGCACACAGGTTTTCTGCAAGCGATCATGCAATGTCTTGAGTACTTCATGATGTGCACCGGTGGCCTTGTCGTTCCACGCGCGCAATGCAACATCCAGCTTGCTTAGCGCAACGCGAGCGCGGCGATAGATACGATCATTGCCATCCAGTTCACCCAGCACTTGCGTACTGGCATCACGAATGCGATCAGTATCGTTGGGCTTCAATCGCAATAGACCGCTGACGTAACGTACACCCCACTGTGTGCGAGTGGCGGTTCCTTTTGATTCATTGTAAGCCTGCGACAACCAATCAATGGCTTCATCGTGACGCCCCAATGATTCAGCGAGGTCCGCCAGGTCTGCTTTGTAATAATAAGGTGTGGCTGTATTGGTCAGTTCTGCCTTGACCATCCGATAAGCTTCTTCGTTTAATCCAAGCAGATCATAGATGTGAAGTCCTGAATTGATCAGGCCCGACCGAACGTAAGGGCTCGCTTGTTTACCCAATGCGGTCTCCAGTCTAGTTCGTGCTGCCTTCGCCATCTTTGGTGAAATGCTGCCGGCACTTGAAAGTGTTTTGTTCGCCTGCAATTCACTGGCAATCGATAGCAACTGATCTGCCTCGGCAAAACGGTTGTCATGCGCGGCTGCTTCCATGACATTAGTAAAAGATGTAGCAAAGCGTTGTGACATCACAGCGCCACGGGCTTTCACTACTTTGAAAAAATCTTCATCGAAATACCACAGCGCATCGACGACTTGTAGCGCCAGTGATGGCTGATCAAGTATCCGTTGCACCGTATCAATATGCGCATTAAGCGTTGCCTTGTCGGCGTGCGTTGCATAGTAAGCAGCAATGATTTGCAGTCGCGTACGTTCGATTAACGAATCTTTCGGACATTGTTGTGCTGCGCTATCAAGCTGTGTGGTCCGTTGCTTTAACACTGAGTCATCAACGTCATCCAGCACCCAGCCATTCAACGCCAGACGCTTGCATTGAGATGCAGTAATCGCATGATGCTTGACAGCTTTATCAAGAATGACGTTGACAGGTTGTGCGTCGGCTAGCGCAAGGTCCAGCACGTTAGCGTATTGATTAAGGTCCATGCCACCGGCAATGCGTTGCAACTCGTGCTTGTTCGCATCCAGTATTAATAGTGTCGGGTATCCACTTACCTCAAATGTTTCACCCCACTTCTGCGCACCTTCATCATCACCATCCAGATTTACCGGCACAAACAGTGTGGTTCTTGCAATAAAGTCGGGGCGATTAAAGACGGTGCTCTTCAGTTGCTGACAGGGCGGGCACCACACGGCACCCCAATATAATAAGACTGGCTTGTGCTGCTTCTGCGCTTCCGCGAATGCAGCATTCACATCGCCTTTGAACCACGCGATACCGTTAGCATCACTGTGCTCCGCAGCGAATGCCCGGGACGCGCTTAAGACAAGCAGCAAACAAATGAAGATGGTTCGGAGTAACATGGATTGATCGTAACGCTGCCGACGGTTCCCCATCAACTTTTATCCGTGCAAGCGTATATCGGACAACGCGACTTCCAGTTCGCTTAGAATCGGCGTCCCATCGCGTAAACACAATTTATGACCACTTACACCATCGACATCCGGCGTGCTGAAGTTAGCGATCGCGTGCCGCTGTACCGAATGCTTGATCTGTATCAATACGATCTGTCAGATATCTATCCGCAAGAAATTAATGCCCAGGGTGAATATGGCTACAACCTGGACCGATACTGGAATGATCCCGTCTGTCATGCCTTTATTGCGACGGTGGACGGCTTCTATGCAGGCTTTGCGCTGGTAGATGCACGCGTAAAAATTGGCGCTTCGGGTTACTGGATGGATCAGTTCTTTATCCTTAAGAAACATCGCAGGGCTGGTGTGGGCTCCACGCTGGCAACCAAAGTGTTTTCGACGTTGCCTGGTCATTGGGAAATAGGACAAATGCCAGCCAATCTTGACGCGCAATCATTTTGGCGACGGGTGATATCAAAATACACTGGTGGTCGCTATAGCGAACAACTGGTGACACAGGGAAAGAGTAGCTGGATTGTGCAGACGTTTGAGTGTAGTGACGAAAGAGACTGTTGATATACTTGTAGTCCACCATGTCCGTACCTAAACCAATCAAACTTTATCGACGTCGCTGGACCTCGTTGATCATGTTGCCGGTTGCACTGATGATTGCGATATCCAGTCCGTATGGAATTCTTCTGTTTATCACGCTGTTTGGAACGGGACACGTCATTGCCATATTGGTAGTGTCAGCCGTATGTTTGCTATTTCTGTTGATTGGGCTTTCTCTCATCGGGGACTATTGGCGTGCATTAACCTTTAACGGTCCCGCATTGGTGATAGACGAACGCGGCTTCACTAATCATTTCGATGGCCTGCCCACCATTGTTTGGCGCGATATTGAGCGTATTGCCATTGTCGGAGACGACACAGATGCGATTGTTATTGATGTCAGGAATGCTCAAGGCGCTGAGTCAACTGCGCGTT
>DATAHE010000382.1:0-3934 GCA_036263355.1 Steroidobacteraceae bacterium
GGTGGATGTGAACAGTGATCAATCTGATCGCGGCATTGAAACACTCATTACCATTGACCGCGACATGGCCAGTCAACTCGGCGTGCGCATGAATGCCATCGATCAGGCGTTGAACAATGGCTTTGCACAAGGTCAGGTTGCTACGATCTACGGTGATATCAATCAATACTTTGTCATCATGGAACTGCAGCCACAATATCTGGAAGGCCCGGAAGGTTTGAACAGCATCTATGTGAAGTCCACCAGTGGTGAATTGGTGCCATTGATGACAATTGCAAAGGTAGAAACCAGCAACACGCCATTGGCGGTCCGACATCAAGGCCAATTTGTGGCAACCACGATTTCTTTCAATCTTCCACTTGGCGGCAGTCTATCGAATGCACAAAAAGCCATTCAGAAGACGCTGGATGAATTGAATGTGCCAACAGAGATTCACGGTAGCATGCAGGGCACGGCCAAGTTGTTCAACGATTCGCAGAAGTCGCAGCCCATCTTGATTCTTACTGCCATTGTGGCCATCTACATTGTGCTGGGCATGCTGTACGAAAGTTATGTGCATCCACTGACGATTCTTTCCACCATTCCGACTGCGGGTGTGGGTGCGCTGGTGGCGCTTGAAATCACGGGGCTGCCACTATCCATCATTGCGCTGATCGGTTTGATATTGCTGATTGGTATCGTGAAGAAGAACGCGATCATGATGGTGGACTTTGCGCTGGAAGTGGAGCGCAGCGAGAATCTGTCATCGCAGGATGCCATCTTCAAAGCCTGCATCATGCGCTTCCGCCCCATCATGATGACCACGATGGCGGCATTGCTGGGTGCGGTGCCGTTGGCAATTGGCTTTGGTGAAGGTGCGGAGTTACGTCGTCCGTTAGGTATTTCGGTTGTCGGTGGTTTGTTGTTCTCGCAGATGCTGACGTTGTACACAACTCCGATTGTTTATCTGTATATGGATCGTTTCAGTGCGTGGTGTCGTCGAAAATTCAAATTAAGTGAGCCATTGCAGGCATTGCACTCGGAAACGGGTTGAGTTCCACGCTGAATTGATTTCGCTAGTGTTGACAGCATTATTGTATCTATTAAAAACGCTGTGAACACGTCCCTGTGCGCTCTGCGAAAACTCCTGTTTTCGACAGTTTTAATTGACACAATAATACTGCCAACACCAAGTCTGGCCTCCCTGTAAGCGTTTTCATCAACTACCATAGAATGAATGAACTACAAACTGGCTATCTTTGATTTCGACGGCACACTCGCTAACACCTTTCCGTTCTTTCTCGAAAGCTTCAATACGCTGGCAGAGAAATATAAATTCAAAAAGGTGGATCAGTCCGAAATAGAATCATTGCGTGGTGAAGGCGCGCGAACCATCATCAAGCATGTCGGATTGCCGATGTGGAAAGTTCCCTTTGTGGGTGCGCACTTCAAAAAGTTGATGGCTGCGAGTGTTCATCGCATTCAACCCTTCGATGGTGCCGGCGTCATGCTGACGGCATTGCATCAACAGGGAATCAAGCTCAGTCTCGCTACATCCAATTCGGGTGAGAACGTTAGCCGCATTCTCGGCGCTGAAACCGCCGGTCTATTCCATCATTCGTCGTTCAATACGTCGATGTTTGGCAAACGCGCCGCGTTACGTAGGGTGCTGCGCAACAATAGCATTGCACATCATGAAGCCATTTATATCGGAGATGAGCTGCGTGATCTGGAGGCGGCTCATGCCGAACGCATTGCATTCGGTGCGGTGGCGTGGGGCTATACAAAGCCGGATGCGTTAAGGAAGCACCAGCCGGCTGCGACGTTTCATACGATGGCTGATATCAGTGAACTGTTGGCCCGTGATGCATGATACCCAATGGATTGGACCTTGTTTGTTAAATAGCACAAGAGTCAAAGAATGGTTCGACAAGCTCACCATGAGCGGACTACTTCAGAACCGTTCGCCCTGAGCGTGTCGAAGGGTTCTCAGATCTTAGAAACGCCTCAACAATGTTGAACTGACAATTGGTCGGAGTTTGACTGACCTCTTAACGAAAACAAAAAAGGACAGGCGGCTTTGAAAGCGCACCTGTCCACGTGGCGGGGGACCACAATCAAAAAGTTTTACTTGCTGCCGCTTGATGCAGAACTGGTTGGCTGCTTTTGCGCGCGATGTTCTTGCATGCGTTGTTTCATCTGTTCGATAACCTGTGGCAGCTTGGCTTTCTGCTCAGCAGTCAGCAGGTTGTAAATATCCAGATTGTCCTGGCTATGTTTCTGGATGCGAGCTACCGCTGCGTCCTGTGCGGCCTTCACAGCGCCAGCGTAGTTGGGATCACCGGGATTCATTAACCCGGACATTGCGCCCTTGTGTTGCGACCAGTCCTCTTTAGCCTGCGCATCAGATCTCGCGATGATCTCCTTGATCTGGGCACGTTGTGCATCAGTCAGATCAAGTCGATGAACCACTCTCAGAAAAGGACGCTCATGCATCATGCGATGATGATGCGCCATTCCTACGTCTTGGCCGGCACCCTTTTGAGCGGCTTGATCAACATTGGGATAGGCAAACGCCGTTGCAGTAATAATGCCCAATGCTGCAACGGTCATCAGCTTGGTCATGGATCGAATCGATTTCATAAATCACCTCATTAAAAACGGTTTCAACAATCTGAAGCACTGCCAGTCTTGTTATCAGAAAACTATTTCACGCTGTAACCACGTGCATCCAAGCAAGCTGCTTCCGCTCGCTTGTACTCATCGCGCTTGCCATCACTGTCCGAATCGTTCACACCACCAGCAACCTTGGTGGGATCAAACGCACTTTGATCAGCCGCCCAGCGATAACATTCATAACGATCTTTTGCAGTCTGTTCTTCGCTCTGTCCATTCTTTGGATAGACAAAGGTCTGCTCGCTGCTGCTCTCTGGTGTGTTGTCCGGTGTGCCACCGGGTGGATCGCTGACCACATACACCGTGCGTGTCGGGTCCCAGCGGTAATAAACATTGTCGGCGTAGTAGTAACGCACACCACCAAACCATACCGATGTATAGAACGGTGGCAACACATTAACGAACACTCCAACTGGTGGACGAATCACCACATAGCCAGGACCGTTGTGCCGGTACCAGATGCCTTCATGAAAGTAGTAAGGCACGCCACGATAGTGTGTCGTGTAGTAACCGCCGGGTAATGCACGATAGCCAATACCAGGACGTGGGTAGTAACGGTTGTGACCAAAGCGCGCATCAATCTCGACATGTGCGCGTGGCGCAGGCATAGCTCGTCGCTCGTGAAAATGATTTCTTTCGGGACCGCGACCACGTTCATCCGCAGATGCAGAGACTGCCCACATTGCAGATAACGTTGCTGCAATCAACACCACTGATTTGTTCATGGTCATATCCTCACTTGATCATTTAACGGTATAGCCACGGCCTTCAAGACAGGCACTGATAGCACGACGATAATCCTGTGCTGGCCGTAGCTGTGCTGCGTAACCACGGTTGTACTCGCGCTGTACTTGTTCTGCACGTTCCTCGCGCGCCTCATCTGCTGCCGAACCAATAATCGCACCTGCCATTGCTCCCACAATGGCACCACCGGGCCCATGGTATGGGCCAGATACCGCAGCACCAATCACTGCGCCAGTAACAGCCCCTGCTGCGGTACCGGCACCGGGTGGTGGTCCTTCAACATGAACGCGTGGTGCTTCGACATTGCGCGCAAGGCTGGGGTCAAAGCGACTTTGCTTGACGGCCCATTGATGACACTCATAACGATCACGATCAGCCTGTGCTTCGCTTTGACCGTTGTTGGGATAGACATAAACATCCTGCATCGAAGGCGGAGCAGGTGGTTCGATGCGCGTATGACGTGGCGGTGGCGTTGCGCAGCCGCTTAATACGGCAGCACACATCATCGCAACAGAAATGGACCAGATTGGCTTGT
>DATAHE010000383.1:0-2847 GCA_036263355.1 Steroidobacteraceae bacterium
AGATCATTTTGATTTCACGTTCATTTCTCCGTTGCCCTGATCGCAACTCCTTCAAGCAATAACTCATTGCGATGCGGGGAACACCCAATAAGCGTTGGGTGAATTTCTGTAGTCCTCTTTTTAGGCGGTCCCAACCGCCGACTGGCAAATGTACTTGGTGCGAAATGAAATTGATGCGAAATATTGTTAATGATTTAAAGCGGTGGTTGTTGTTGACAGGCGCGATGGTGATTTCGGCACTGTGCATGGCATCGACCGGCAATGCGGCATCCTCACTCGGCGTTTATGAAGGCAATGGCTGCGATGGCGTGACCAACCTTGCGGGATTCACTGCGTGGTTCGGCAGGCAGCCCGATCACGTGCTTGACTTCTTCGCGTCTGATTCATGGACATCGATGATGAATGACGCAACGTGGACGGTGAGTTGCTGGAAGCGTCAAGGCAAGACCGTTGTGTTTTCTATTCCCATGTTGCCTACCGATGGCAGTACGCTTGCACAAGGCGCTGCGGGAAAATTTGACGACAAGTTTCGCGCGCTGGCACAGCTGCTTGCGACCAATGGATATGGCAATGCAATCATTCGTCTCGGTTGGGAATTCAACGGTGGCTGGTACTCATGGGCAGCAAAGAAAGATCCAGCCAACTGGATCTTGTACTGGCGTCGCATAGTGAATGCGATGCGTTCCGTACAGGGCACATCATTTCGTTTTGACTGGTGTTCCGCGCAAGGTCTTCAACAGATCGCAGCCTCTGATGTCTATCCCGGCGATAGTTACGTCGACATCATCGGCCGCGATCATTACAACCAGACATGGGCAAGCGGTGTAGTCACGGCTACTGATCGCTGGAACAATCTGTTGTCAGAGTCATATGGATTGAACTGGGTACAAACCTTTGCGGCTCAACATAGCAAACCCATCTCCATTCCCGAGTGGGGCACCGGAACGCGGCCAGACGGGCATGGTGGCGGTGATGATGCTTATTTTGTTCAGCAGATGTCCGCGTGGATCAGGAAGAACAATGTGCTGTATCACAGCTACTGGGACTTTCCTGCATCGGACTACGACGCCAAATTGTCCGACGGAGGCCAGCCATTAGCTGCTGCCGCTTATATGGCTTCGTTTCGTGCAGTGCCGAAAGCGCCTACGAGTGTGGCGGTGGTGAAGGCGGGTAGTTGATCACGAGTGCGTTGCGAAATCGTTGATGATGAACGCAAGCTGTTGCTGACTTCTGCTGTTATCCCGCTAACTTTGCGATCCATTCGGTTGCGCAATACCAGGCATAGCTGTCACGGAACGTAATTGTGGCAAGTTGAATTGCTATGATGCCCAACAAACTAACAATGTAAGCGTCGTGTGGTCTACCGCGGACCCGAATGTCGTGAACGATGGGTATTAATATCAACAAATCGCTTGCAAGGCCCGCGTAATCGTTACGCTCCAAGCGACCCAGCGATGGAGCAATAATCTGAATAATACGCGCCAACGCAGGCGTCAGAATTACTATCGCAGTCAGTAACATCAGTCGCTTATGAACATCAGGTCTTTTCACCATGGCGATTGCGTAGGCAAAAAGAATCGAAGCCATTAAGACCAAGCTTAGCAACGTAGCATTAAATTCTCGTGGCGATGGCCCGCCTTCACTTAATTCTCGTGACAACAACAAAATAGCAACTTGCAACGCGGTATAAAGAAGTATGGTCGCGACGGAGATTCCGGCCATGCCCATGCTGCGGTGCCAACTCATTCTGCCCGTGAAGACCAGTATTGACTGCAAAATGAGTAAGGCAAGCCAAAAAAAAGTAACGATGCCGTGAAGATGAAGGAGTGCTGGTGCATGAAAATCACCACCGGCAAGTGGAAAGAAGTAACGGCGTGTGAACCCGATGATCGCGAGCAATGCGATCATCGATACCATAAGCAAATAGAATCGTGATCGCGTACGTACACTCGTCATGGCATGTTGATTCCTTGCGCTAAGCCCAAGTGACGATCGTACGACAATCTTCCGCTTGTTGCTTCTTCCTCTTAACAGACAGGCCGGATTGACAATACTATTCTGCGTTCCGGTCGACGCCCAGTTCTTTCAGAATGGCAACACGCAGCTCCTGTACTTCCGAGCTGGTCAGTTTACGTGGGTGCGGTATCTTTACGTCGAACGTGGCCTGAATTTTTGTCGGTCTTGGAGACAGCACCATGATGCGGTCGGCAAGATGAATGGCTTCTTCTACGTCATGCGTAATCAACATCACCGTATGTCGTTCTTCGGAGAGGATGCGCAGCAATTCATTACGCATGCGCAGGTTCATCAAAGCATCCAGCGCCGAGAAGGGTTCATCCATATATAAAATTTCCGGCTTCACGGCGAAAGCGCGTGCGATCTCGCAACGCTTCAGCATGCCGCCCGACAGCTCGTGGGGATAACTGTTTTCAAATCCCTTCAAGCCGACCATCGCAGCATAATGATCAGCAATGGTTTTCTTTTCTGCGGGTGAACGATCATTCAAGCCAAACATCAGGTTCTGCTGAACGGTTAACCAGGGAAAGATTGATCCATGCTGCGAGATCAATATCCCTTTGGCATTGGGCTTGGTGCGATGAACGCCATCAATGAGAATGGACCCCGCATCTGGTTGAATGAAGCCAGCGATCATGTTCATCAGCGTGGACTTGCCGCAGCCGGAAGGACCTACAATGGCAACGAATTCACCATCACCTACATTCAGGGTGATGTCTTCGACGACTTGTAGATGACCTTTCTTGGTCGTGAATCCCTTTCTAATGTTCTTCAATTCAATTTTAGTGCGCAGAACGCCACCTGACCGATTTCAGACCTTCCAGCATGCGC
>DATAHE010000384.1:0-8302 GCA_036263355.1 Steroidobacteraceae bacterium
TACATTCTTTGGCTGAAACTGCTGCCAGCCGCGGTCAATGCCCAGTTCAACTGATTCGTAGTCCGCGTCGAGTTTTGGTGCTGCAGTAGTGTCCAGCGCGGAGAAGTTGAAGATCGACGGATCTGCAAGGTGCGATGGCACGACGCTGCAAATCGAGGAGAAAATGGTTTCGCTGCGCCCGGGATACTCCTGCTCCCATTGTCTTAGCATCTGCTTGATGATCTTGCGTTGTGCGTTGTCCTGCGATCCGCAAAGCTTGCAGGGAATGATGGGAAAATCACGAGCAGTGGCATAGCGTTCGATATCACGTTCTGACACATAGGCAAGTGGTCGAATAACGATGTTGCGTTTATCTTCTGACAATAACTTGGGCGGCATGGCTTTCATTTTGCCGCCGAAGAACAAGTTCAAGAACAAGGTTTCGATAATGTCATCACGATGATGACCCAGTGCAATTTTGGTCACGCCGTTTGCTGCTGCGTAGGTGTACAGCGAGCCGCGTCGCAGACGTGAACATAGTCCACACATGGTCTTGCCTTCGGGCACTACGCGCTTGACCACGCTGTAAGTGTCCTGCTCAAGGATGTGATAGGGCACGCCAATTGATTGCAGGTACTCGGGCAATACGTGTTCAGGAAAGCCAGGTTGCTTCTGATCCAGGTTTACTGCGATTAATTCAAACTTGACTGGCGCACGTTGTTGCAGTGACATCAACATGTCCAGCAACGTGTATGAATCCTTGCCGCCAGACAAGCACACCATCACCTTGTCGCCTTCTTCAATCATGCTGAAGTCGTCAATGGCCTTGCCCACCAGGCCGCGCAAACGCGCCTGGAGTTTCTTGAAATTGTTAGAGGGTTTATCAACGACAGCATTCATACGAGATCCAAAATGGTCAGAAATTTCACAATTAATCGAGCGCAGTAATTTCGAGAGTGGTTTTATTCTAGGTATTTATTTTCAACGTAACGCAGCCAGGCCGCAGCAGATAGCGGACGCGAAGTAATCTCTTCCACCAGCGCCGACGCCTTCATCTTGTTGCCCGCGCTATGCACATTTGTTTTCAGCCACGCAAACAGGCCTTCAAATTTTCCTGCGGCAACATCGTCGTCAAGCGTGGGATAGTCATTGCGTAATTGTTCCATCAGTTGACCAGCAATCACTGCGCCAATGGCATACGAAGGAAAGTAACCGAAGGCACCTACTGACCAGTGAATGTCCTGCAAGCAGCCTTCCGCATCATTTGCAGGCGTAACACCCAGTCGGCTTTGCATGCGCTGATTCCATGCTTCTGGTACGTCTTTCACGTTGATCGTGCCTTCAAGCAGCTCGCGTTCCAGTTCATAGCGCAACATGATGTGTACAGGATAGGTAAGTTCATCCGCGTTCACACGAATGGCGCTGCGCTGTACTCGTGTCAATGCACGATAAATGTTTCCTGTTTCCCATTCCGGTCCGGATACATTCAATGTGCTGGCCAGCAGATTTTGCAGGTAACCAACGAATGCAGGGCTGCGACCAATGAACATCTCAATCAGGAGCGACTGGCTTTCGTGCAACGCCATCCCGGCATCACTGCCAACAGGTTGATTGCGATATTCAATCGGCAGACCCTGGTAGTACATGGCGTGCCCTGTTTCGTGCAGCACTCCCATCAATCCGGATAGCACATCATGAATATCAAAACGCGTGGTGATGCGAATATCACCGCTGATGCCCCCGGTAAACGGATGGTCACTTTCATCGAGTCGCCCTTCATTGAACGGAAAGCCCAGTGCCTTCATCAGCTCAATCGCAAGCTCGCGCTGCTTGTTTGTCGTTACTTTCGACTTCAACGGCAGCACGGTTTCGGTCGACTGCTTGTCGATGGCTTGTTGAATCAGGCTGGGTAAACGCTGCGACAAGGTGCCGAAGACCTGATCAATCTCGCCGCTGGTCAAGCCGGGGCTGAACTCATCGATCAATGCATCATAGGGATCAAGATTCATGACCTGCCCCAGT
Source organism: Steroidobacteraceae bacterium (assembly GCA_036263355.1). Classification (GTDB taxonomy): domain Bacteria; phylum Pseudomonadota; class Gammaproteobacteria; order Steroidobacterales; family Steroidobacteraceae; genus CAILZL01. Next base: position 2,002 of record DATAHE010000384.1, read on the forward strand.
ATCTGCGAGCGGTCACGCGTGAGCTTCAGTACTTCTTCCAGATGCGGCGCAAACAACGCGAAATTGTTTTGCTGTTTCGCATCGCGCCATTTCGATTCGGCTGTGGAAGTCGCCTTCGCCATTCGCGTGATCAATGCATTGGGAATGGCGATGGCATGATCATGTTCACGACGCATGCAACGCAGATTCGCAAGCTGCCATTCATTCATTCCGCTGGCGTTGGCATTGGCGCGATCCAGCAAGCGGGCAATTTTTGGAGCGGTCAAGACCGCATGACTTTCTGTTTCAAGTACGGCGAGTTGTTCGCCGCGATGTTCAAAACTACCGCGAGGCATCATCACCGCCGCATCCCAACGCAGCAGACTGGTGGCTGCACGTAATGCATGCAGTCTTTTGAATTCGTTCTCGAGCTGTTGATAAGGACTTTGCGGCATGAAAATCAGTCGGTGGTAAGGGCCGCAATTCTAGCAGGACGACCCCAGTTAGACTCAGTTGAAGGTATGTTTAACGCTCTTTAAGGAACGAATATGTAGGATGCGTATGCGGCCATTATGGGGTCGTAGATTACGGGTTTCTACATAGATTCTGAGAGGGTTTGATATCGCAACGTGACGTTTGGTTATGGCAGAAATAAAGCATACAAATTAGGGTTGAATATTGAGATCGAGTTGCGCAATATGCTTGAAAACAAGGGTTTTTTGGTTCCCTTGTTGTGTTTGATTGTGATGCCCTCCAAGCTCTTGTGGTGAAAAATACCACAGCTTCAGTGCCCGGTACTCCCCCTTAATCCGAGCGCTGTTCTTTAGCCGGTAGCCTCAAAGCTACCGGCTTTTTCTTTTTACAGCGCTGTAAATTGTTGGCAATTACGCGAGTTTTCTAGTGATGGCCTCGGCCTTATTGCCATTGCCATTCGCACTAACCAGCTTGATGATGATTTTTACGCCGGGATTGGCGTCTTCTATCTGAAGCTGGGCGTGGTGAAAACGACACACCGCCGCAACCAGCGACAGGCCCAGCCCGCTACCCGGTTCGGCTTGCGCAGAATTCAGTCTGACAAAGCGCTTCAGCACTCTTTCACGGTCTTCCAGGGGAATTCCGGGGCCGTTATCCGCCACGGTTAACTTAACTTCACCCGGCCCCTCAGTTACTGACAGGGTTATCTGTCCATTGGCCGGGGTGTACTTGATGGCGTTGTCCAGAAGATTGGCAATGGCGTGGGCCAGCAACTGCCGGTTGCCCATGATGTAGCCATCAGCAATCTGATCTGCATGTAGTTGCATGCCGCGCTCTTCGGAGATGGGCGCATATAGCTCTGCCATGTCACGTGCAAGTGACCCCAAGCTGAGATGGATCATTTCAGTTCCTGTTGATCCACTTTGTGCCTGAGCAATACGCAACAGCGATTCCAGCGTATGGAGCAAGGTATCTGCATCCTGCATGGTGGAGGCAATGGAGTCGCGTGCAGTATCGTTCACATTGCCAAGCAGTCGTTCCAGTCGTAGACGCATGCGATTCAACGGACCACGCAAGTCATGGGCAGTGCCGTCAATGACAAAGCGCAATGCCAGCGTGAGATTTTCGATGCGTTCCAGCAATGCATTCAATCCAGTCGCAAGCTCATCAAGCTCATCGCCACTGCCGCGAATGGGCAGGCGTCGTGCGAAATCACCGTTCGCAATATCCTGGCCTGCCAATGCAATGGCTTGTACCTGATTCAACAGGCGACGATTCATCCATATCGCGATACCTGCGCCAATCAGAATGCTTAGTACCAATGCCAATGCACCGACACGTCGTAATACTGATGCCAGTCGTGCGCGCTCGATAACGTCGGTGCCAATCAACAAACGATAGTCATTTGGTAATGTCACTTCAGCAGCGCGTATCGGGTGTTGCTCCATGCCGCCACCCGTCGGCACATTGGCGGTGAACTCATACCACTTGCCACGTTGCTGTGTAAGTTGTGGCCACGAGTCGAGGTTACCAGCCAGCGGCGCATTGTTTGCACCCACCAGCAAGTACACTGCGCGTGACCGATCAAGGCTTTGACTGCGAGTACGAATAACAGTGATCAATCCGCGCAGACCCAAGTTGTCGTATTGCTCTGCCAAGCCTTGCAGCTGTGCTTCCATGACATTGTCTGTGCCAAGATCCACCGCACGCAGTGTTAGCACGTACACACTGCCGAACAACGCCGCGGTCACCACTGCGAACATCACAATGTAGATCAGCGCAAGTCGGGCGACAGTGGTGCGAAAAAAGGGGGCGCGAAGATGCATGGAAAGTGGTGTCGTTGACGGTGCTAAGTGATGATGTACAACACGAGTTAATCGGAGAGTGAACGACTCTGATGGCTGGCAATTTTCCGTAGCATACGGAGTTGAACGTGCTTTGCAAAAATAAATTGTGGAAAGACTTCGCCAAAGAAAACTCCCGCCGCAGCGGGAGTTTATATTCTCGTAACGAGGTTCAAGTCTATTCCTGCGAATCTCCAAAGATATAACCGACGCCGCGCACCGTATGAATCAACGGGATTTTAAAATCACGATCCAGTGCCTGACGCAGGCGACTCATGTGTACATCAATCACATTGGTCTGTGGATCGAAGTGCAGGTCCCACACATTTTCCAGCAGCATCTTGCGGGTGACGACTTGATTGGCGTGTTGCATCAGATACACCAGCACATCGAACTCACGCGCGGTTAGCAATAAAGACTTGCCTTCGCGTTCCGCGTTACGTGACAGCAAATCCACCGTCACACCATGAGCGCTGATGCGTGAAGGCGCGTTTTCACCACGACGCAACAACGCTTCGATACGCGCCAGCAATTCCGGGAATGCATAAGGCTTGGTCAGGTAATCATCGCCACCAGCCTTTAGGCCTACGACACGATCATCCACATTGGCCAGCGCACTTAAAATCAGAATGGGCATCTTGTGGCCACGAGCGCGAAGCTGTTCAACAATGGTCAACCCATCCATTGACGGTAACATGCGGTCCGCAATGATCAGCTGCCACGGTTGCTCCATGGCCTTGGTCAATCCAGCGCGACCATCGGCGACATGTACAACATCGTACTTGTGTTCGCGCAGACCACGTTGAAGCAATGCTGCGGCATCCAGATCATCTTCAATAAGCAGAATACTCATAATTCCCGCCACATCATCTAAGTCGTTAACCAAAGTTCCGGGCCAATGTGGATTTATCGCATATTCACGGTTAAATCCCGGGCTAAATCCCAAGCTGCTGCCCGGGGTTATCTTATCGCGGTTCAACATCAGCCGTCCTTATTCTGCGAATCTTTCTTCGACTTTTCTTCCGGTATGTTCACTGCCATGTACAGATGCGAACCCTGACGTTCGATCAAGAAAGCGACTGGCTTGCCGCGTGGCAACGACTGAATCAGTTTGGTGAACTGTGCTGGATCATCTACTGCCTTGTTGCCCACTTTCACAATGATGTCACCAGCGGTAATGCCAGCACGGGCCGCAGGACCCGGATTGACTTGAGCGACCAATACACCACCTTCACGTACGGTGCGCTGTTTACGTGTGTCGTTATCCAGCGGCTGCACAACGATATTCAACAGTGCCTTGCCGGGTTTGACATCGGCCGAAGCTAATTGTTGCGAATCATCTTTCAAATTTCCGATGGTGGGATGCAAGGTCACTTCCTTGCCATCACGCAGCACTTTCATTTCGACACTGTGACCAGCAGGTACCGAACCCACCAGCGGTGGCAGCTCGGACGAACTCTCAACGGCGTGACCGTCGAAACTGACAATGATGTCGCCGGTTTGTACGCCAGCTTTACCAGCAGGACTGTTGTCATCGACATTGCCCACTAGCGCACCACGTGGCTTGTCCATGCCAAATGATTTAGCCAGATCGCTATTCACGGTTTGAATCTGCACGCCCAGCCAGCCGCGTGATACACGACCACTCTTTTCCAGTTGCACGGCAACGGTCTGCACCGTGTTGATCGGAATGGCGAACGACAGACCTTGATAGCCACCGGTGCGGGTATAAATCTGCGAGTTGATGCCAACTACTTCACCGCGTGTGTTGAACAACGGGCCACCCGAGTTGCCGGGATTTACCGCTGCATCGGTTTGAATGAAGGGCACATAGTTTTCATTCGGCAGACGACGACCCAGTGCACTAACGATGCCCTGTGTGGCGCTGTAGTCCAGACCATATGGTGAGCCGATGGCCAGCACCCATTCACCAACAGATAGCTGATCAGAGTTACCGAACTTTACTGCGCGAAGATTTTTTGCATCGATCTTCAGCACTGCCACATCGGTCTGCTTGTCTTTGCCAAGTACTTTGGCTTCGTATTCAGTCTTATCGGACATGGTGACCGTCACAGTGTCCGCACCATCAACAACGTGTGCGTTGGTCAGAATCTTGCCGTCGGTTGAAATGATAAATCCTGAACCCAGAGCCTCTGCTTCGCGCATCGGAGGACCACGGAATTGAAATTGACGACCACCCGGGGCGCGGCCGTTGTTACCAGGGTTATTGAAGAAGTGACGGAAAGGTTCCGGCAATGGATTGTCATCGTCATCACCGAATGGGCTTTCATCATCGCCCAGTGATGCATCGCGGACAGCCTGCTTGGTACTAATGCGGACGATGCTGGGTTGATTGTCTTTTACGATATCGCGAAATTCAGGCAGTCCAGCTGGCGATGGAGCTGCGGTTGCGGCTACCGCGGCCTGCGTGCTCACTGCACTGATTGCCGGTGCGCCACTCAGTACCCATGCGCTGCCGATGACGCTCAGGCCTGCGATAAACCAGCCTGCATTAGAGAATGTTTTTTTGCTCATAGAAATCACCGTGAAGACGAAGTGTTCGATAACTCAACCATCGTTGGATCAACAAGGATTGAATCAACTTGGTTGAAAGCTGACCCGTTTGATGGTTCTATCTGAACAAATAACAAGGACGATTAGCGAGACATTACAAACATTTAAATGCGGTTTATAAGGCGGTCGCAATCTGTCTTAATGATGCGATAATTGCGCAAAATTAATACCGTTGAATATCCACGAGTTGGCAACGACATGGCGCACATTCTGATCGTCGAAGACGAGAGCTCGATTGCGGATACGCTGCTGTTTGCATTGCAGGCGGACGGGCAGCAGTGCACCTGGCTGCAATTGGCGCGCGAGGCGGTTGCTCAAATACAGCATCAAACAATCGATCTGGTGATCCTTGATGTGGGCTTGCCGGACATTAATGGCTTTGAAGCCTGCAAGTTGATACGACAGCACTCCGATGTGCCGATTCTGTTCCTGACCGCGCGTGATAGTGAGATTGATCGTATCGTCGGTCTGGAAATCGGAGCAGATGATTACGTCACCAAACCATTCAGCCCACGCGAAGTGGCGGCGCGGGTACGTGCCATTCTGAAACGTACATGGAATGGCAATTCGTCCAAAGTACCTGCTGCGCAGTTCCAAATTGATAAAGCTCGCTTGCGCATTAGCTATCGCCAGCAGGCATTGAATCTGACGCATCATGAATATCAATTGCTTGAACAGTTGCTGGAACATCCTGATCAAGTGCTGAGTCGCGAACAGCTATTAAAATCCGTGGGGATTGCAACCGAAGCGGGTTACGAACGCAACGTCGATACGCACATCAAGTCTCTGCGCGCCAAGTTGCGCGCGATTGCGCCCGACGCTGATCCTATTCAGACGCATCGTGGTGTGGGGTATTGCTACAGTCCGGAGCATGCCTGATGTTTTTCAAGTCGCTGGCGGTTCGTATCTTTCTTGTTCATCTGCTGTTCGTTTGTCTAAGCGGCTACTTCGTACTGCGAATCGTGATGGATGAAATTAAACCCGGTGTGCGCCAGTCCACCGAAGAGACGCTGGTCGATACCGCCAATCTGCTCGCCGAGATACTGCGTGACGACGTGAAGCAGGGGACGTTAAGTCAGAGCAAGTTTCCGTCGATTCTGCAGGAGTATGGACGTCGTCATCCGCACGCCAACATCTGGGGCATTGAAAAGACGGACATTAGTCATCGTATCTACGTGACGGATCGTTACGGCATTGTACTGCTGGACTCTGCGAACGAAGATATCGGGAAAGACTATTCCAAATGGAATGACGTATATCGAACCTTGCATGGTGAGTATGGTGCGCGCAGCACTCAAGCCATTGCAGGCGATCCGATGTCTACGGTAATGCATGTTGCTGCACCCATTCTGGACCGTACGCAAATCATCGGTGTGGTCACCGTGGCAAAACCCAATCGCACCGTACAGCCTTACATTGATCGCACAAAA
>DATAHE010000385.1:0-6221 GCA_036263355.1 Steroidobacteraceae bacterium
TGTTGATTGGTACTGATACCGATGCGCCAAAATTCCAACCGGATGTGCAAGGCGACTACACCATCACCCTGACCGATAAAGCCGGTTTGTCCACGACAACCGCGGTAGGTAGAGTGTTGACGGTGGCGCCAAGCGCTGGAAATGGCACGCGCAATGTGGTGCTTGATGGCACTGGCAATGCTTCCAATGACGTAGATGTCATGCAGCTTGCGGGCTCGCAATCGCGTGATCCACTTAGTGCTGCTGCCATCGTGTCCACCACCGGCGCAACGGCCACAGTGCAGTCTGTGACGGCGACCTCTGCAGTACTGCATATCAACGTGAGCTCGTTGACAGGCGGCACGGTCGCTTATCGCTTGACTGACGTGGATGGCGATCAATCCGCATCAGGCCTGATCACCATCAATGTGTCGGCATCGATTGTTGCCAATGACGCGACGATATCGATCAGCACCAATGGTGCTGGCGTGATTAATCTCTCGAATCTTGTGAGTGCGGCTTCGCAGCCCTTCACATTAACCATCACTGCACAACCTGCAGTGAATCGTGGACGTGGTACAGGCTCCGTCACCGCGCCCGCCGGAGGCAATGTCACATACACTGCTCCGCATGGTGTGACATCACATTTCGGTGCGACACTCATCAGTGCTGCAGGTGTCGATGGCTTTGTCTATCAGGCGTGCTTTACTTTGCAGCCTGGTGTCTGCGATACGGGAACAGTGACTGTGAATCTGGTTGGATCAATCGATTTCACCAACGTGTTGAACAAACTGACAACCGAGTGTTCTGCGTGCCACAATGTGACGCCACCCGTCGGTGCAGTGGTTGGTGATGCGAACCCCAATTACCAGGTTCATCCCATCACCAATGCCACAACGTTGGCACCGTACAACACCGTGCCGTTGCGGAAGGCGTTCTACTGCATGTACTTCATCAATGCACCCCTCAACGAATCTGCGCCTAATCCAAAGTACATTGATACTGTGTCTCCGGAGTCGAGTTTCATTTTCCGTAAACCGCAAGGTCTGGAAAATCATGGCGGTGGTGATTTAACGGTGGGCGGCTCAGATGCCTCGGCGGTGGCCGCTATAGATACGGTTATTCGGTGGATAGATGAGGGCGCCTATTTCACAGAGAGTTCGAACCAGACTTGTCCGTAAGCTGGGCTGTCTGAATTTTTGTTAACGCCTCTGCGAGACTCGCAGAGGCGTTTGTTTTTTAAGTTGGGAATAATCGATGCTGGCTATGGTGTTGGCAGCTATCTAGAACTTGATTCCCAAGCCAATGCCTAACACCGGATACCAACGATAACGACTGGCTTTGTCGTCGATATCTGCACGCTCTGCATTGGCGTCTGCAGTGATCTGATCACAGGTCGCTGAAGGTAATGAAGGGTTGCAATTTACATTCAATGTAGTGGTGATCGTTCCGGTGTGAATGGCGCCGATATCAAATAGAAAGGTCAGTGAATGTTTTTCACTCACGACATTGCCCCAGCCAAGTCCGACATAGGGCGCCGCTGATTTACCAATCTTGATGGTGCCGGTAACAGAGCCAATCTCACTGGCTTGATAGGTATTGCCGTTGAAGGTATAGGTGCCACTGGTGGGTCGACCAGTGAGGTCGACAGCAGGGCCATTCGATACTGCGCCCAGCGATAAATGAAAGCTGCCTGCGAATACATTCCAGTCAACAATAGCAGAAGCGATGCTGGTCTTTATCTTGCCATCGTATGTTACATCCGTGTCGGTGTATTCGCGGCCATAATTAATTCCGTGATAACCCAGACGGACCGTCGCCCACTTGGTTGCACTGATGTCGATGTCGGCGCCAAATCCCAGCGTGCTAACGCGCAATCCGGCACCGACCTCTGCCTGTGCTACTGATACAACACCCAGTAATGACAACGATGTAATAATAGCGAAGCGTTTCATGTTACCTCTGGGCCGGTTATCAACCATTGGTTAAACTGTAAGTTACCGACAGTTATCGGCATGCCGTTATGCTGCTTAAGCGCTTTTTATTTGCAGCACCAATGGGTTTAAAGGCACACTGCGGCTCTGTTGCCAATAACCAAACTCAGGACATGTCTGGCATGCGCCCTATAAAGATCACCCTCGTACTACTTTGTCTGATAGCCGCAGCATGTCAGCCCTCGCTGCAGGTGTCGCCACGATCACCACGCTCGATTGCCGGCACGTGGGTTGCTGATCCGCAGGCCTGTGCCGCAGTGGGCACACAATTGAAAAGCGCCTTGCAGGCCGCCAGAGATAGAGAATTGCATGATGCGATCAAGCGTAATACCAAGCGCATGCGAATGGTGGACGAGAACATGACGGCGGAAGGAAGAATCGATTCTGGTTCCTGGGAAGTGAAAGAGCAGGAGGAGCAATACCGCGCGATGCTGGATGCTTTTACACCCCGTCCAGAACTGGTTATTACGGAAGGCAGCGGGCAAATCATATTTGCACCTGTTCAAACAGCACGTCGCGTGTTTGAGCCAGGTGGCAGCAGCACACTGGTCACTTCATTTGCGCACTTGCGTGTGTTTAGTGGCTGGCAAGCGGATGACTTTATTGTGACATCGACAGATGGCAAGGCAGATGTGGCGGTCACTGAGCGCTACCGGCTGCAGCCTGATCATTCCCTGCTGTTGTCGGTGACCATCTCACTTAAATACATGGAAACGCAGCAGTACTCATTGGTTTATCGTAAACGCAGCAAGGCTTGACAGTAATGCCAGTCGCGGTGATCAGTTCATTACATGTTTATCCGGTCAAATCATGTGCTGGCATTTCGTTACAACAGTCGCTGCTGACGGAAACCGGCCTGGAGCATGATCGGCGCTGGATGCTGGTGAAGCCGGATGGCTATTTCCTTACGCAGCGTGAATTGCCTGCAATGGCCTTGATACAGCCAAGTATCAAAGGGCAGGGCATTGAACTGACTGCTCCAGACATGCCGGTGTTGCGAGTGCAAGGCACAGGTAATTCAACAACCAGAGAAGTTGCTATCTGGCGCGATGTCTGTCTTGCATTCGATGAAGGTGATGAAGCGGCGGAGTGGTTTTCCACCTTTCTGCAACAACCAGTGCGACTGGTGCGATTCAATGACGAGCGAGTACGGCACAGCAATCATGACTGGACTGGTGAGCATGTTGCAGCCAATCATTTTTCGGATGGCTTTCCTGTTCTGGTTATTTCCAGCGCATCACTGGCAGATCTCAACTCGCGTCTGGAAACAAAGTTACCCATGAATCGCTTCCGTCCTAACATCGTTATTGATGGTGTTGATGCGTATATTGAGGACGCAACAGAAGAATTGAAGGGTGAAGATAGTTCATTGCGACTGGTGAAGCCTTGCACGCGTTGCAAGATCACCACAACCAATCAGGCTACAGGTAAGGTGGAAGGTGATGAGCCATTGCTGGCATTAGCCAAGTACCGGCGCAGCTTGGCGCTTAAGGGCGTTTTGTTCGGTCAAAACGCAGTCATCATTCGCGGTCAAGGCACTACTCTAACGGTAGGTGACCAGTTTGATGTCGTCTTGCGACCCGTGAATAACCTGGGTTAGATCGCCCAAGCTGAATCACGGGTTGTTTGCAATCCAGCGCGAAGTTTATTGCACTTCGCCAATTTCGACGACGCCGACCACATGACGTGGTTCAGGCTTCATCAACAAGCTGGCAGATGCCCACGCTACCAGGCCAATCATGGCGGTGGTAATCGCAAGGTTAATAATCGTCTTTGAGTTCAGTACCATGGCACGCTCCCCAATCAAGCGAGTTCACTGCTACCAACACCCATCGCCTTGCTCATGTTATGTCAGTGCATGTGCGCAGCGGTGTAAATGTTTCGGCTTCACGATACTGCTTATACGCCGCTGGCTAATGTGTGACAGTTCTCAGCTGCTGAGAGAGCGATAGGGGAAGTGCCGAATGTGAGACGCGCTTAAAACTGTTTTTCGCTTATGTCAGTCGCATATGTCAACAGCACATGACTGCATTGATCTGCAAGAGGAACGATCCCAAAAACCACGTGAAGAGCACATGATTTACGGCACCAAAACCATGGATATTAAAGCTCGGATATTAAAACTGCCGAGGCAATCAGAACAGTTCGATAGAGCCTTCTGGCGAAGCAGTTTGCGAGATTGATTTTGGCTTGTCGCTATTCGGCGTGATTGCCAGGCTGCCAGCGATGCTATCGAATATCGCGCGTTCTTCTGCAGTGCGATACAGGCGTCCTAGTGTTGTCACCAACTTGTCCCAGTGTTCTGGTTTCTGCGAGTTCAAGCGATCACACACAAACAGCGCGAGCGTGGACAGGCTGTAACGCACATGACCCAATCGCTGCGATAGCTTGTCGTAAAACTGGAAAGCAACAATTGCGTTGTTTACCTGACGTGTTAATTGCAGATAGCGTTGCTTCATTTCTTCTTCACTGGCGAACTTGATGGTCTGCGTATCCGTGTGATTGTTTGAGCTCTCGGCATTCAGCTCACGCACCAGATTCATCAAGTCGGAAAAGGAATTGATGAGAGTATCAACTGCAAGGTCAGAGTCCTGCGTAGCCGCTTCCATCTGTGCTTCGCACAATGCAAGCATGCGTGCAGTTTGTTGTTGCGGTGACCAATTGGCAGGCGCAGGCTGGCCGTTGGTTGCTGCAACATTGTCATTAGAAGAATTCGGTAACATGCTGAGTCCTGTTTGACAGGTTATTGCGATTACAGCACGCGTTGAATGGTGGCCAGCAATTGCTCCGGGTTAAACGGCTTGACGATCCAGCCGGTGGCGCCAGCCTGTTTTCCCTGCATTTTGGTGTCCTGTCCTGCTTCGGTGGTGAGCACTAAAATCGGAATGCCTTTGTAGTTGTTCAGGTTGCGAAGTTCGCGAACCAGTGTGATGCCATCCATGCGTGGCATGTTGACATCAGTCAAGACCAGATCCGCATTGCCTGCTTTCGCATAGTCCAGTGCTTCAACGCCATCGGCGGCCTGCACGACTTCATATCCGGCGCTTTCAAGGGTGAATCTCACCATCTGGCGCATGGACGCTGAATCATCAACTGCGAGAATGACACTCGGCATGGGTCTGGCTCCGAAAACCGTCAGGCGAAAACTGACAACGTATCCACTCATTCAAGTGGGTTCAGTGGTCATCATCGGCACGCGCGGCGCAACATTTAGGGGTGGGCCTGTTGCGGGCGAATGAGCGAGACGGTGTTCACAATTGGGGATTTGCCCTGTGACCACGCTCACAATCCATCAACCCAACTCGCAACACGCACAGCAAGTGAGCACAGATCAAAAGCAAGGTGCAATGGTAGTGCGGAATTTCTTTGCCGCGACACCATTCAGTGGCGATGTTTTGCTTCCAGGTATTGCTCTGCCCATTGAGTGCGCGTGTCATGGCGCGCGATTAGCGGTTTCTCAACTTAAATCATGCATTGCTATTGAATCGATTCGTAATCAAGGTTCAGCTCGGTGTTGGTGTGCATGGATATTGCACTACGTCACTAACACGGCTGTGCCGAGGGTGTAATGAAAACCAACTCAATGAATCCCGAACCAAAAATGCAGCTACAGGATGAACGCACAGCGCTGACCAAGGACGCGCTCAAGCGGGCTTTCCTTGACAATCTATTCTTTATGCAGGGAAAGTTTCCCGCACTTGCCACCAAGATGGATTACTACATGGCGCTGGCCTACACGGTGCGTGATCGATTGTTGCATCGTTGGATCAGCACTGCGGCCGCTTACACCAAGCAGGGTTCACGCACTGTATGTTATTTGTCGGCTGAGTTTTTGATGGGGCCACACTTGGGAAATAATCTGGTTAATCTTGGTATTCATGATCAAATTGAACAGGTGGTGAATGAACTGGGCTTGAACTTCGAAGAGCTGCTTGCACAGGAAGATGAGCCTGGATTGGGCAATGGTGGTCTGGGTCGATTAGCTGCATGCTTTATTGATTCACTAGCAACACTGGAAATCCCCGCGCTAGGCTATGGCATTCGCTATGAGTTCGGCATCTTTGAACAGAGCATCATCGATGGCTGGCAAATGGAGAAGACTGATAAATGGTTACGCTTTGGCAATCCATGGGAAATCGCTCGACCTGAGTGGGTTCAGGAAGTAAAGCTGGGTGGCTACACCGAAAGCTATATCGACGAACATGATCGTATGCGTGTGCGCTGGATACCGGAAAAACTGGTGAATGG
>DATAHE010000386.1:0-3338 GCA_036263355.1 Steroidobacteraceae bacterium
CATTCAGCAAGGCAACAGTAGTTTCCTTAAACAATAACCAGCGCGAGTTATCCCAGCTGATCTGGCCTAATGCCAAACCTCGCACAATCAAGGTTACGGTTTGTGTTCCCGCGATGCCGCCCATACTGGCGACTATCGGCATCAGCACGGCAAGTGCTACGACACGTTCGATGGTGCCTTCAAAGAATCCAACAATGCTCGATGCCAGAAACGCAGTGAGCAGGTTAATGCCAAGCCACACTGCACGACGACGGGTGCTGGGCATGATGCCGGAGAACAAGTCTTCTTCGTCCTGCAAGTTGGCCAATGACTTTACCGAGTGATCGGCTTGTTCGCTGATCACGTCCACCACATCATTAACAGTGATACGTCCCAGCAATTGACCAGTGGCATCAACCACTGGCGCAGAAACCAGATCGCGGTTCTGGAACATGCGCGCCACTTCATTCGCGGACATCTCGGGTGTAATGGTTTCAACGTGAGCATCCATGGCTTCGCCAACGGTTAATTCCAGGTCACTCGTCAACAACTTGGTGACATCCACTGCGCCGAGATAACGATCAGTGCGGGTCACAACAAACAATCTGTCGGTACGTTCGGGTAGTTCGCCACGCATACGCAAGTAGCGCAACACGACTTCCACGGTGGCATCGGGACGCACCGTCACAGTATCGACATTCATCAGGCTGCCCGCAGTGCCATCGGGATAAGCCAGCATGGCGTTCAGTCGTTCGCGGTCCTGCTGATCCATGGAATGCAGCACGCGTTGCGTCACTTCCTCGGGCAGGTCACCAAACAAATCGGCCAAATCATCCACATCCATTTCTTCCGTCATCGCCACCAACTCTTCGGCCTCCATGCCATTGATGCGATCGGCGCGCATCTGATCACTCAGTTCAACCAGTACTTCGCCTTCGATTTCAGGATCGATAAAGCCCCAGACCACTTCGCGTTTGGCGGCAGGCAGGGATTCGAGTAGTGATGCAATTTCCGCTGGATGCAGCGCGTTCACCAGCCTATGCGCATGACGCATCGAACCTTGCGCCAGCGATTGGCGCAGGGCATCAATGCGATTGGTCTTTTGTACAACGACGTCGTTCATGCTTGTTAGTGTAGCAGCCGTGCAGAAACGGCTGTTTGAAAAATTATGAAGGCCAGTTCAACTCAGCAGTGAGCTGTCGAGATGCGCGTTGCTAGTTGAAACGCGGTCGATTGCAACAGGAGGTCGTACGTTTCAGGGATGCCACTTAACGCTGTCGCCGCTGGAACTCCGCCACCGAAATAATTCTTTGCGCTGCGGCATCCCAGATCAGACACGTCAGGGCATAAGGAATTTCCATCAGCCGGATGCGTCGAACATCGACAAACAAATGTTCGCATTCGTGATGACACTTGGCGAGACGATAGTTGGGAATCTTTGCTGATAGATGATGAATGTGATGATAACCAATATTGGCAGTAAACCAGTTCAGCCAGCGCGGTAATACCAGAAAGCTGGTGCCATCAACTGCTCCTTTGTCATAGTCCCATTCCGTGCTGCCGCTGGCATAGGCGTGTTCAAAATTGTGTTGCACGGTAAATAGCATGATGCCAGCACCCCCTGCGAGCGATACGCTGATGACGTACACGGTAAAAAATAAATCCGCACCGATTGACCAGCTCATCACTGTCCATGCTGCCATCAATACCACATTGTTCCAGAACATATGCCAGTACTGCTGCGATGATTGCCAGTAACGAGTCTTGAAGGTCGCGGCGTGTGCCTTCAATGAAAGTTCTGGTTGCTTGAATTTCGCCCTTACGAGATGCACCAACAAGCTGACACTGCCCTTGAGCCATGTAAATCTTGGATTGAACAACAAGTACACAAAGCCACCCAGGGGCGCCATCGCAATATGACGGACCAGCAGATAACTACGACGCTGTGCCGCAGTCAGCGTGGCAAATTCGCTGATGGACGGAGAAGTCAAAGGCCCACGATACTTGTCCCAGTTACCATTGTTGGCGTGGTGATAATCGTGATGTTGTGACCACACAAATTGCGGCATGCCCGTCATGACACCAAGGATAAAACCGATCACGATGTTAATCCGCTGACTATTGAATAGACTGCCGTGCCCACACTCGTGCATTAATACCAGCATGCGCAAGGTGAACAATGTCAGAACCGGTATCGTAGCGATCACAATCCAGATCGAGGTGGCGGCATAACGGGCTACCAGCAACCAGACGATGATGATCGGTGTCAGCGTGTTAATGATTTGCCACAGTGCTGTGAGGTTGCATGCCTGACTGTAATCGGCAATCAGTTGCTGCTTCTGTTGCTTGATCTGCTGCAGGGTTGGCATGGACAGTCTCGTTTATTGTAATAATTATCGTTGTAGAGAAGGTCCATTCCGCTTCATCGGTTTTCCCTAAACCGTCCGCGAGCGCATTGCAAATTGCCACTGCATTATATTTACAGCAATGTTGTTCGCGGCCATCGCTGCTGAAACCGCAGCCTAGCAAATTATCTGGACAGATGCCGAACCAATTCCGGCAATGTCAACCGGTGTCAGTCAATACCCGAGTGCATCCGTCGCAGTTTGAAGTGGATACACACTGGGCCTGTCGAAGAACGAAGCGCACTTAAGAGTGGGTTCGATCCTTCGACATGCTCAGGACAGGCGGAGCTCACCACGAACGGATCTTATCTATGTCGCTCATCGCCGCACCCGTTCGCCCTGAGCTTGTCGAAGGGTTCTTAAGACTCCCAGAATGGTTCGTACTTCGACATGCTCAGGATGCCCGGGGACTCAGATTGAACGGATTTAATCGAGAGTCGAAATTCATATTGTCTGATAATTAAAATGATAAGTAATTGTTAACCTAACAATCAATCATGCTCTAATGTCGGTCGCTGAATTCGGTCCCGACACAACAGATCAAACTGGGGCATGTATGTTGAACAAGAAATTTATTTGGCTGCTGGGGGTGGTCATCATGTCGAGTGTATTACCCGTAGTTGCGGAAAGCATGCCCCGACCACTGGGCGTATTTGCTGATCAAGCCGATGTCGGTGCGCCTGCACTCGCGGGCAACGCGACTTACAATGCAGCGTCGCAGGAGTATGTGTTTACGGCTGCAGGCACCAACATGTGGGGTAACAGTGATCAGTTCCACTTCGCATGGAAAAAGATTCAAGGCGATTTCATTGTGCAGGCCCGTGTTGAATTTATCGGTACTGGCGAACCGCATCGCAAGGCAGGCTGGATCGTTCGCAAGAGCCTTGATACAGATTCACCATACGTTGATGTCGTGGCTCATGCCAATGGCGATGGTCGTCTGCAACAGCGCAA
>DATAHE010000387.1:0-3616 GCA_036263355.1 Steroidobacteraceae bacterium
TCAAGCATGGCGTCGATCTTTTCTTCCACCGTGCCTGCGCAAAGCAACTTGTAAACCTGCACGCTACGTTGCTGACCGATGCGATGTGCGCGATCTGTCGCCTGATCTTCGACCGCGGGATTCCACCAGCGATCAAAGTGGAACACTTCGGTTGCGGCAGTGAGGTTCAATCCGGTACCACCCGCTTTCAATGAGACGATCATGATGCGCGAAGATTTCGGTAGCTCTTGAAAACGTCGCACCATCTCATCACGCGCTGCACGCGAAACGCCACCATGCAGGAATGGCACGGGCTTCCCTTGCAAGCGCGACAACACTCTTACCAATCGTTCGCCCATCTCGCGGTATTGCGTAAAGACCAGCACGCGATCCTGAG
Source organism: Steroidobacteraceae bacterium (assembly GCA_036263355.1). Taxonomy (GTDB): domain Bacteria; phylum Pseudomonadota; class Gammaproteobacteria; order Steroidobacterales; family Steroidobacteraceae; genus CAILZL01. The sequence goes on from DATAHE010000387.1 coordinate 377, forward strand.
TGGCCAATACTTCCTGCAGCATTTCGCACAGGCGATCCAGCTTGCCGGAACGACCATTTAACGGCCCTTGCTCACGCAAGTAATGTGCAGGATGGTTGCAGACTTGTTTTAGTGCAGTGAGCAATGCCAGCACACGACCACGACGCGTAATGCCATCGGCCGCTTCAATGTCTGCAAAGGCTTCATCAATGGCGCTTTGATACAAGGTGGCCTGTTCGCGCGTAAGTGAACAAAACACTTTGGTTTCCTGCTTGGCAGGAAGGTCAGTTGCAATACCAGGGTCCTTCTTGGTACGTCGCAATATAAAAGGCGCAACCATGCGTCTTAAGCGCGCAGCCACATCGTCGCGACCATAGCGTTCAACGGGGATGGCAATCTCGCGACGGAAAGTTTCGTGTGGACCGAGCAAACCGGGATTCAGGAATTCCATGATCGACCACAGTTCAGCAAGATGATTTTCAACCGGTGTACCTGTTAATGCGATTCGCGTGCTCGCTTTAAGCGCACGTGCCGTGCGTGCCGTGGCAGAACTGGCGTTCTTGATGAACTGCGCCTCATCGAGTACCACCACCGAGAATTCCAGATCGCGCAACCATGCAGCATCGCGCCGCATCAAACCATAGCTGGTGATGACCAGTTTACCTGCCGCCTCAACCGCGAAATCCTCAGCGTTCTGTATACGAGTGATGCCGTAGTGTCGCAATACTTTGAGCGATGGTGCGAAACGTGCGATCTCGCGCTCCCAGTTACCGACCACTGACGTGGGGCACACCAACAACATAGGTCGCGCACTTGATTCAGTAAGTTGTGATTCACTCTGACGGTGCAACAGGTATGCAAGCAGCTGAATGGTTTTTCCCAAACCCATGTCGTCTGCAAGGCAGGCACCGAGACCAAGCTGGGTGAGATGTGCCAGCCAGCTCATGCCGCGTTGTTGATAAGGGCGCAAACTACCATTGAATGCCGCAGGCGTTGCAACCTCATGCACGGTCTCGCGCTCGCGCATGTGTGTCACCAGCTCTGCCAATGAACCTTGTGGCAGTACCTGAATACGCAAACCTGAATCCTGCTGATGAATCGTTTCCGTAAGCGCTAACGACAACGCCAGTGGCAAACTGATCGTGCCACCCTTCTGTTCCAGCAACTTGAGTGCGTGGTTCAATTCTTTGGGGTCGAGCACCACCCAGGTATCCCGATAACGGGCGAGCGGTGTGCGCAGATCGATCAAGTCATGCAGCACTTCGATGGTTGCGGGCGCGCCAGTTAGTGTGGCTCGCCATTGATAATCCAGTTCATGATCAGCACTGTCGTAATGCGATGGCCGATCATCCCCAATACACATCTGCATGCTTAATCGCTGCTGCGCATCCGCAGTCAGCATGGATGGCAACTCGACAATCACGCCCATCTGCTGCAAGGCTGGAACCTGCTTGATAAATTCCCACGCCAGACGCGGATTCAAGCGCATTGAATCCGGACGCGGCTTGCGCAATTCATTCTCTATAAAGGAAAAGCTGCGTGCCGCCACCGCCAGCATCTGCAGCAATTGTTCATGCGCAACGCGTAGTTCACATTGCAACTTCGCCGCGGCGTTCTGCCCGTTGACATACAGCTCGGTCGCCGTCGCACGCGCATCAGGATCATCGTCACGTTGCAATAAAAAATTCAGTTCGAACTCGGTACGGTCTTCTTCCGGCAATTGCAGTTGCAGACATAAACGCAACTGCTGTGCCGTGGTTCCCATGACCGACTGTGTCCAGTGACGCAGCTCGGTTAATACCATTCTTTCCTGCACGCCCTGCGGTACAAACTGCGCTGCTTCGGTAGTAAGCGCCCGTGATAAACGAATAGGCCACGGTGCCAACGATGCATCGGGAACAATCTTGGCTTTCTTTACTGAAGATTTTGATGTCTTCAAGTTTTGCTGACAGGCGCTACGGACCAGCCCATCGGCTGCAGTATCAAAAAATTCTCGCAGCAACGCATCCGCCATCCAGATACGAATCGGTGCATCAGCTGATGCAGGTGATCGCGCATCTACCACATTGTTATTCGCATCAGTTGCGTGGGGTACTGCATGCGCTGCAATGGGAAACGCCTGTACCAGCGTTGCGAATCGTTCCTGATCCTGTGGCAGGTTCAACACCACACTCCATCTCGCGCGCTGTTCCCCAGCCTGCTTTACCACACGTGGCACCAGACGCTCGCGCGCCACCAGCTCCAGCAGGAATTTCGCCGCGAGGCTCCACACTGCCACCGATGCTGGCGCCTGCTCAATTTCTGCTTGCGTCATCGCTGATAACTGAATCAATGCATCTTGCAACGGTACGTAGTAACCACGCACGCGACGCAGCTTGAATGATTCATCGGGCAATAACAGTGAACCTGACTCACCACTGACAGCAAGTGGATGATTGGCGACATCGCTGCCCCATAGCAGCATGCGCGGCCGCGCAACATCCGGCACAAACACCAGGTGCACACCCGCGACCGGGATAACCGCTTCGGTCATCGCCTGTTGCAATTCAACTTCAAGGTCCGCAGGTTCCTGCATGGATGCGAATTCAATTCCTGATACAAGATGACAAGACAAGATGGAAAGACAAAATAACCCAGCAACTACTGTGACTCTTTGTTGCAATACTTACAAGCCGGGCTGTTGGATTTCGCGAACAGCCTCACTAAGTGGAACAAAGTTCAGCAATGCGGCAGTTTGTTGGCGTGAAATCAGCCAGCCGAAATGTCGGAATAGTTAACGGAATGGCGAAGCTATCTGCAGGGTTGGTCTGACAGCTCTATGTCATAACAAAATTATCGATGTCAAAGTCATCGAAGACTGAATATTCGCATATAAGGCGTCGACCCGAGGACCGGTCGTCGAGCTTACAAGGAGGTACTCGCAGCGTCCTTATAAACGAATGATTAGCTTGCGATCACAATAGCGACTCGCAAGCCGGAGGTAACTACGTCGCGTTAAGAATACAGTCGTTAACAACAACGCTTGATACCGCTCCACTTGCGTTGCTGCTCTTCGATATAGAAAGCTCGACGATCAAGCATGGGCTGGTCACCATGACACTGCGAATGATGTTGCACATAACGCTCGTAGGCATCATCGCCACTGAGCTGCCGAATCACAGCAGCAACATTCATTAACCATTGCTTGATCGCCACCATAATCAGCTTACCTTGGCAACGTACTGTGTTTCGGAACACGGCAACACCGCCGCGCCGCGATAC
>DATAHE010000388.1:0-7701 GCA_036263355.1 Steroidobacteraceae bacterium
CTCACCGCAGCGTGTCTACGGGAACGGCTTGCATATCGGCGTAGTCCTGATTCTCGCCAGCCATTGACCAGATAAATGAATAACGTGCAGTGCCTGCACCCATATGAATTGACCACGGTGGTGATACCACAGCTTGTTCATTCGCAATCACAATGTGTCGCGTCTCCGATGGCTGACCCATGAAGTGAAACACGCGATCTGTTGGCTGCATGTCAAAGTAGAAATACACTTCGGAACGTCGTTCATGCGTATGGCAAGGCATGGTATTCCAGATGCTGCCAGTTTCAAGAATGGTCAGGCCCATCAACAGCTGTGATGATTTGCAGATGGCAGGATTCACATACTGATAGATCGTACGATCATTGCAGGTTTCTTTTGATCCCATGCGCTTTGGCATGGCCTGTTCCACTGGAATGCTGGTCGTATCGAAATGTGCATGTGCGGGCGTGCTGACGAAATAGAATTTCGCAGGATTGCCTGCATCACTGGAGCTGCAGATTACATCCTTTGTTCCCATGCCCACATACAGACCATCACGTTGGCGCATTGCATAGTCCTTGCCATCCACAGCAACTGTGCCCGGGCCACCAATATTCACAATACCCAATTCCCTGCGAGCCAATGAAAGTGATTCAGTCAACGTTACCTTCGATTTCACGGGTAATGCACCGCCGATCATCATTCTTTCAACGTGCGAAAGGGTAAGCGTTGCTTTATCCGACTGAAACAAGTCCTCAATCAAATAGAGGCGTCGCAGGTCAGCACTATCCAGGTGCTTGATCATTTCGGGATGCGTGGCGTGCAGTACGGGGTGTGACTGAGTCATAAGTAACCTGTCGGTCGTGGTTGCGTTCAATTTGCGAATGGTAACCGGTGTCAAGCTGATCTGTACAGGGTCATGTCCTTTGGACAGGCCCAAGTCACGCTTTACGAGGCGGTGCCTGCGTGGAGCTTCTGACGACTAAATGCGGCACGACAAACGCGACTTCCTGTTCTTTTTCCTGGCCTTCCTGTCGAATCAGTCGTGTCGCGGCTAACCGGGCCATCAGCTTCACGGGAAAGCGAATGGTCGTCAGCGGTGGCCACAGTCGCAAGGCAATAGGGCTGTCATCAAATCCAATGACTGACAGCTTTTCGGGGATCGTCAGTCCAATACGATAAGCCGCCTGATACACACCCGCAGCCATTTCATCATTACACGCGAAGATCGCCGTGGGACGATTGCGTACAGACAGCAGCATTTCAGCCGCCTGCATTCCGGACTCGAAGGTGTAGCCGCCACGCACGATGAATTCCGGTGGCACAGTGATTCCGTGCTTCTTGAGACCATCCAGAAATCCCTCGAGTCGTTCGCTCGGGCTACGGTGGTTGGCGGGGCCAGTGATCACGGCAATGTTCTTGTGACCCAGCGCAGCAAAATGTGTTGCGGCTTCCGCGCAGGCCTCACGATCACTGGAAACGGCGCAGTAGGTCGCGCCTTCTATTTTCACCGAGGCCAGACCTATCACGATGCAACCCTGTGATCGTAATGCATACATTAACTCTGCATTTTCAGAAACAGGAGGTAGCACAATCGCACCATGTAATTTCTGGCGCTCTACAAATTGCGCAACGTCCTGAGCAAAGGTTGGACTACGACGATCACAAGGATGCACGATTAATTCGTAGCCCGAATCACGCAGCGCTTCGAGCGCGCCGTCTTGCACATTCACGATAAATTCCGCATTGGGATTGTCGTAGATCAAGCCGATAAGGAATGACTTTCTGAAGGCGAGGCCACGCGCCTGAGGGTTGGGTGAATAACCAGTTTGCTTGATGACGGCGTTCACCTGGCTTCGTGTTTCGTCCATGACAAAGGGTGAGTTATTGATGACGCGTGAAACGGTCTTCTTGCTAACGCCAGCCATGCGTGCGACGTCATTAATCGTCACAGGAGAAGATGGTCCCTTTATTCCTTCACCGGAGGGATTTTCTGCAGATTGGCCTTTGCCTTTGCCGGTTTTTTTGCTCATTTAAAAATTGTATCCGGCCTGACTGTTTAAATACAGGACAACAAGGCCTGCAGCCCGGGTTGCGCGCCAATACCAAAAACAGCGGTTAAAGAGTTGATTTGATACCGGTAACAGCTGCAAAAAAGACTGTTTTACGTTCAATAGATATTATTTTTGTCTCACTGGTTGACAAATTGTCACCGGTGTCATTTCATATTCCCATAAGCCGATCAAAAAAATCTCTTGTTTGGGGAGCAAAAATGAACCGTAATTCTCGTTTCTCTGTGGGCACTTCCGTTGGCGCAATTGCTTCGGCTCTCACCATGACATTTGTGGCGTCAAATGCGTCAGGTGCCGACAGTGATGGCTTGGAAGAAATTGTTGTCAGTGGCTATCGCGCCAGTCTGGATGTGGCGCTCAACACCAAGAAGCAGGCGACGGGTGTTGTCGATCAAATCGTGGCGGAAGATATTGCCAAGTTTCCTGATCAGAATCTCGCAGAATCATTGCAACGCGTACCGGGTGTATCAATCAACCAGGACGCTGGTGAAGGCCGTCAGATCACCGTTCGCGGATTGGGTCCAAGTTATTCGCGTACTCGAATCAATGGCATGGAGGCGATCGCTACACTGGGCGTAACAGATCAGGATGGTGGAACGAATCGCACACGTAGCTTCGACTTCAATGTTTTTGGCAGCGAAATCTTTCAGTCGCTCACGGTTCATAAGACCAGCAGTGCCGATGTAGATGAAGGTTCACTGGGTGCAACCGTCGATTTGAATACCTCGCATCCCCTCGACTTAAAGAAGAGCACTACTTTTGCGGCATCTGCACAGGCAAGTTACAACGACCTTGCGCATACAACCTCTCCACGTATCGCCGCACTGTTCGCACAGAAATTCATGGATGACAGGCTGGGCATTTTGATTGCGGGCGCTTACAGCAAACGCAAGATCATTGAAGTGGGTGCAAGCACAGTACGGTGGCAGAGCAGCGTAGGTACCGACACGGCGGCAGTAGCCGCCAACAGTACCTTCTTTAACTCTGCGGGCTCCGGCTATACCACCACTCAATTGGGTCAGGCGTTCCGCGCTCGTATACCGCGTTATGATTATTATCAAAATGATCAGAAGCGACTCGGGCTCAATGGTTCGATCCAGTTCAAGCCAAGTGAATCGACTGACCTGTCTCTCGATTTGCTCTATTCAAAATACGACGCAGGTCGCGATGAAACATTCCTTGAGACACCCAGCTTCAGCAGCACCTCGTCAACGACAGGAGCTGGCACATATGGTGGAGTAAACAACATCAGCGTTCCGACTGCTGTTATTGATGCGACCAATACTCTGATATCAGGAACGTTCAATAACGTGGGTATTCGCACCGAATACCGGCATGATGATATGACGACGACGTTCAAGCAGGCGACACTGAACATCAAGCAGGACCTTGGTGAAACCCTAGTACTGCATGCGCTGTTTGGCTATGCGGACTCAAAGTTTGACAATCCGGTCCAGACCACCCTGATATGGGACGGCGTTACGGCAACTAACGGCTATCGTTACGATTTTAGCTCGAACGACATCCCGCTAATCTATGCTGGTTCACTCGACGTCAATAACGCGACGTCTTGGAAATTGACCCAGATCCGCCTGCGTCCACAAGGCGTAGATAACAAGTTCGACAATGGTGTCATTGATCTTACCTGGAAGATGTCGGATTCATTGTCTTTGCTCGGCGGAATTCAATACAAGAAGTTTGAATTCAGTTCGTTCGAGAATCGCCGCAGTAATGGCACTACCAGCAATCTAGAAAGCAATATCCCCACAGCAGTGGCGGCCATTGCCACCTCGAGCTATGCGCAGCAAATCACTGTGCCAGGCTTGCACGCCCCGGATGGTTCATCGACAACATGGTCTGCGCCTAGCGTGTCTACCGCTGCGTCATTGATGGGCTTGTACGACACATCGGTGTTCCGCGTAGGGCCAGAGCCAATATTGGGTAACAACTACGGTGTACAGGAAAAAGACACCAGCGTATTCGCACAGTTGAACTTCAAATTCCCCATTGCGTCGATGACATTGCGTGGCGATATTGGTGGGCGTTACGTGCGTACCAAGCAGTTCTCTACTGGGTATACATTTACCTCCGGTACCCCACTCATGAACTCTGTCGAAAACACCTACAACGATTTCCTTCCTTCGTTGAATACAGTCTTGGACGTCACTGATGACTTCCTGGTTCGTCTCAGTGCAAGTAAAGTAATGGCACGTCCTGGCTTGGGTTCACTCAATCCTGGTGCAACAGTGTCAGTGTCCGGTACTTCGTTTGCTGTGACTGCGGGTTATCCATTCCTCAAACCAAACCGTGCAACTTCAGTTGACCTTGGCTTTGAATGGTATCCTGCTAAAGGAATGTTGGTTGGAACCACCTTGTTCTACAAGAAGATAGATACCTTTGTATCATCGATCAGAACTTCGGGTACGTTCAGTCAGAATCCACTTGGATTGCCTGACAGTGTCGCTGTTGCAGCATGCGGCAGCAATACCACAACCTGCTTTCCAGCCAGTCCGAACTGGCAATTTACTTTGCCAGCAAATACACCTGGTGGTCCGCTGAAAGGCGTTGAATTCAACGTTCAGACTCCTTTCTCTTTCCTGCCTGGAGCTTGGAGCAACTTTGGTGTGCTGCTTAACTACACCTATGTCGATTCCGATATCGACTATGTGAACAGTACTAATCAGGTGATTGCGACCAATTCACTGGTAGAACTTTCCAAGAATGCTGCTAACGGCACATTGTACTTCGACAACAAGAAGTTCAGCGCGCGTGTCTCGGCTTCGTATCGCAGCGATTACTTGCAAACGATACCGGGGCGCAATGGCATTGTTTACAGCACAACCTCTCCGGCGCTGGCGCAGGGAGCAGTCGCTGGTGCGACAGTCCCATACGGCAACGATGTGGAAGGAACCAGAGGTTCAACGACGTATGACTTTTCTACCTCCTGGACAATCGATGACCACCTGACAGTCATGTTTGAGGGTCAGAACATCACCAATGTTCCTAATCGTCAATATCTTGATTCGCAAGCACAAAGATTGGGTTACTACCACATCTTCGGTCGCCAGTTCTCACTAGGATTGCGAGCGAAGTTTTAATCGGCCCCCTCAGCGGCGTACTGGTATTTGTTGATGATTGTTAGTCATACTTGCAATCCGCCAGTGCGTCGCTTCTTTATCTTCTGTATCGCTACACGGCGCAGCCAGTTGTACTGGTCAACAGTGGGGGATGATATTGTGACTATGAGAAATCTATTGTGAGCATGACGAGTGGCGCCTTGAATAATACGGCTGATGAAATTGCTCTTCGCTTTGTTGCGGCTCGTCGTGAGCAGCGCGCGCTCACGGAATTTCCTGGCAAACTTCCGGAGTCTTTGGAGGCTGCCTACAAAGTGCAGGACGCGGCTATCAAGTTGTGGTCAGATCAGATTGGTGGCTGGAAAGTAGGTTTGATTGGTGGCCAGTTTAAAATTCAGCATGGAAACAACAGGCTTGTTGGTCCTATTTTTAAATCACTGATACGTACCAGTGCTTCGAATGTCATGAATTCTATTCCTGTATTTGTGGATGGCTTTGGTGCTATTGAAGCGGAGTTTGTTTTCAAGATTGGCAAAGATACACCCGCCGACAAGTTTGAATGGACTAATGAAGAAGCAGCGAGTGTCGTCGAGAGCCTGCATGCTGGAGTGGAGATCGCCAGCAGTCCGTTGCCGACCATCAACGATCTTGGACCGACCTCTGTTATCTCTGACTTTGGCAACAACAATGGTTTGATCGTTGGCGCTCCAATCAGTAACTGGCAACAGCGATTAGGTCCTTCGTTGACTTGTTCAACAGAGATCGATGGCAAGCAAGTAGGAACCGGTACCGCAGCGTCCATACCTGATGGCCCGCTGGCTTCACTGGTATTCGCGTTGTGCGTCGGTGCCAGCCGCGGATTTCCGCTACGCGCAGGTCAATATGTCTGCACAGGTGCCGCAACTGGTGTGCACGTCATTCATCAGCATCAACTTGCGCTGATCAAGTTCGATGGCATCGACGAATTCAAATGCGAAGCAGTTGCGGTTGGTACAAAGTAAAATCCTTCAGAGCATGGGTAGCTTAGTGGCTTGTGCTTAATCGTTTGATAGTCGCGCTCACCGCTCATTATCTACGGAACTTACGTGGTACGTCTTTCCGAGTTTGGCATTAAATGACAACACATGTCCTTGTTTGCTTGGCGCGCTATGTTGCTGTGTTTCCTTTATGACAAAAGAATGCGATGAGCGTAACGTGCAAGGTCCGCCGATTCGCGAATAGACTTCCGCCTCGTCTAATTGGCCGCGTGACCACTTCATATTCACTACAAAGTTACCGCGTCCGACCAACCCGCTGACGCTGCCTGATTTCCACGCAGAAGGTAGTGCAGGCAATAAATGCAACTCGCTGTTTTGACTTTGTAAGAGCATTTCAATCATGCCCGCTGTTCCACCGAGATTTCCGTCGATCTGAAATGGCGGATGTGCATCGAAAAGATTCGGATAAGCGCCGCCATGCTCGCCATACTTTGCATCCGTTTCTCTCGTAATCCGCAACAGATTTCGCAGCAAACGATAAGCATGATCACCATCCAGCAGACGAGCCCACATGTTTATCTTCCATGCAAGGCTCCAGCCCGTGCCATCATCGCCGCGTAGCTCCAGTGTCCGTTTCGCAGCGAAGGCAAATTCTGGAGTAAGAAGTGGTGATATCTCCGTCGCAGGGTGCAACCCGTATAGATGCGAAGTGTGTCGATGATGGGGATCGATATCGGTAAAGTCTTCGTACCATTCCTGAAGCTGACCTTGGCTGCCGATATGAAGTGGGTAAAGCTGTGTTTTCGCATTGGCTACTTGCTTTCTGAATTCTGCATCCTTATTTAACACGGTACTGGCGGCAATCACGTTACTAAATAGATCCCGAATGATGCTCATATCCATCGTCGCAGCGATGGTCACGTTGCCGATTTGGTGGTCACCATAGTAATAAACATTTTCCGGTGAGGTAGATGGCATGGTCACGAGGTAATTGCGGAAAGGTTGTAGCCATGCCAACGAGAATTCTGCTGCGCCCTTCATGATGGGATAAGCGCTGGTAAGAAATCTCCTGTCGCCGGTAAACAGGTAATGTTCCCATAGATGCCGACTAAGCCAGTTCGCACCCATATACCAATTCGCCCACATCGGATCGCCCTTGCCGAAATCGCCAACGGGATTGGTCGCCACCCAGATATCTGAGTTGTGATGCAGCACCCATCCCGGCGCGTGATAAAAACTCGTCGCAGTTTCACGCCCAGTGGTCGCGACGTGGTTGATCAAATCATTCAGCGGCGCAGAGAGCTCCGACAGGTTCGCTGTTTCTACTGGCCAGTAGTTCATCTGAAGATTGATATTCGTTGTGTAATTACTGCTCCATGGCGGACGCACATCCTTGTTCCATATTCCCTGCAAGTTGGCAGGAGCGCCGGGTGTGCGTGATGACGAGATCAATAGATAGCGACCGTATTGAAAATACAACGCTTCCAGTGCTGAATCGGTCGCACCGCGTGTATAGTTATCCAGCCGTTGCGTCGTTGTCAGAGAAGAATGATCGTCTTCGTCTGGATTAAGCATCAAATTCACACGATCAAAATA
>DATAHE010000389.1:0-3236 GCA_036263355.1 Steroidobacteraceae bacterium
CAATACGACAATCATTGCAGAGAAATTTGGCCTGAAAACAATTGAGCCTGAATTGCCGGGACTGGTTATTCAGGTGGGGGAACAAGCGATGGATGGGTTTTACTATGCATGCCTGGACAAACACCAGGAATAAGTCCTGACTAAGTCGCAGCATGCTTTTTTATTCTCCATCATTTTTAATCTACAGCACAAGCACTGCATTGTGGCGGAATAGTGTGCGCCTGATTTGTCTGGCGTTGCTGATGTTCGCATGCAGTGCCTTTGCTGCTGATGACGAGCTGACCATTCACGGTGCCAACATCGCCACGCAGAATGGTGTTTATCTGCTCGACACCCAGCTTGATTTCACTTTACCCAAGTCTGCAGAGAAATCAGTCCGTGATGGCGTGGTGATGAACTTGTCACTGCAGATCCGCTTCGATCATGTGCGCCGCATGTGGCTGAATGAAAATATCGCAGTGCTGGAACAGCGTTACGCGCTGATCTATCACGGCGTGTCAGAACGCTTTCTGTTGCGGAACGTCAATAGCGGCGCACAGACTTCCTACAACAATTTTGTCGATGCCATAGAAGCGCTAAAAAATATTAAAGGCATCCCATTGCTGGACAGCAGCCTGCTACGCAACAGCGTACGCAATGAAGTCAGCTTGCGCGCTGAAATCGATATTCGCAGTATCCCGCGCGCATTGGGACTGCTGTTGTTCTGGGTGGATGATTTTTCGCTGAAGAGTGACTGGTATACATGGCCGATGAAGCTGCCAAATCAGGACGCGCAATAACGCGCAGTCTCGGTGGTGTTGCGGCGCTGGCTGGCGTCGTACTCTGGCTGCTTGCTGTCTATCTGTTGTCGCAATCGGTACAGAACTCGGCACGCTTTTCCGACCTGTTGCCATGGATATTGATCATCAATGCTGCCGGTCTGGCAGTACTGATCACCCTCATTATCATTCGACTGGTGCAATTAGTACGCGCATGGAAACAGCGTGTCACCGGCTCACGGCTGGAAGCACGCGTGGTATGGATGTCCGGCCTGCTGGCCACGCTGCCGATCCTGTTTGTATTCTACTTTTCCGTGCAGTTCATCAATCACGGTATCGATAGCTGGTTCGGTGCAGAGATCGGCGATGGCTTGAACAATGCATTGAAGCTGTCACGGGCCGCTCTCGATCTGCGCAGTCGCGAGTATCTTAATCGCACCAAGATCGTTGCCGATGTGATCACGTTGCGTGGCGACCTCACGGCAAAAGAACTGAATGAGCAACGTCGTAACATGGGTGCCATCGAATTAACGGTGATGCGAACCGATGGTCGTGTGCAATGGCTCAGCTCTGACAGCATGAATCGCGTGGCAGAATTTCCGCCTACCAGTGAAATGCTGCTGCAGGTTCAACGCGGCCAGACCCATGTCAGCCTCGACCCTATTGGCACGGGCAATTACCTGGTACACGTCGCAGTGCCCATTCGCACATCTATCTTCAACGCTGATCGTCGTGCGCTGATGGCAACCTTTCCACTTGAACGTCGCATTGCCGAACTGGCGGATGTGGTAGATGGTGCAGCACGTCAGTACGCCGAACTGACGCGCTCGCGCGAGCCACTAAAACGGGGTTTCGTATTGACGTTGATACTGGTCCTCGCAGTCAGCGTACTCGGTGCCATCTACGGTGCTTTCTGGGTCGCAAGACGACTGGTCAAGCCCATTGAATCATTAGTGGCGGGTACCCGTGCCGTTGCACGCGGCGACTTCGGTACACAGCTGCCGCAAACATCGCATGATGAAATGGGCGTGCTGGTACACTCCTTCAACGATATGACACGACGCCTGTCACGGGCACGCGAAGAAGCAGCGAAGAGCCAGCAGGTGGTGGAAACTGAACGCGCCAATCTCGCAGTGATTCTTGCGCGCCTTTCCAGCGGTGTTATTTCGTTGTCTGCTGATTACACCGTGCGTGTATTCAATGCTGCGGCCGAAGCCATGTTGCATGCCGAGACCGATGCAGGTCCGCAACCATTTACGACTGAAAGCCCTGCTGCAACGGCCAGCCCTCTGTATGCGCAGTTTGTTACAGCATGCCGCAAACATCTGGATGCCGGTGAACATGAATGGCGCGAGCAAATCACGCTGAATACCGAAAGCACTCAACGTGTATTGATCTGCGCATGTACTGGACTACCCGGTGATACCAATGCAGAAGGCGCATCGGCCAATCCGGCTGGTGGTTATCTGATTGTGTTTGATGACATCACTGCATTGCTGCAAGCACAACGCGAAGCGGCATGGGGCGAAGTGGCAAGACGACTGGCGCATGAAATTAAAAATCCGCTCACACCGATTCGATTATCCGCAGAAAGATTGCGTCACAAGCTGTTACCGACATTGAACACCGGAGATGCTGAAACACTCGAACGGGCCACGCATACCATCGTGCAACAAGTGGATTCGATGAAGGACATGGTCAATGCCTTCAGCCAGTACGCACGTGCACCACATATGCGTGTGCAGCCGTTCTCATTGAATGATCTGGTCACGGGACTGGTAGAACTGTATCGCACGCAGAATCCCGCATTGAGCTTGCAGGTGGTGCTGGACAAAGATCTGCCACAAATTCAGGCGGATCAGGATCGTCTGCGTCAGGTGCTGCATAACTTGATCGCCAACTCACTGGAGGCACTGGAATCCATTTCTGCCGGCGTCGTGCAAGGCAAGGTTCAAATCACCACCTCTTTACTGCAACGTGGTAATGATCCCTGGGTCGAGCTTTGCGTCAGCGATACTGGCCCGGGCTTCACCGCCGATATGCTGGGTCGCATCTTCGAACCGTACGTCACCTCTAAACTGAAAGGGTCAGGTCTGGGTCTGGCAATCGTTAAAAAAATTGTCGAAGAACACGGAGGCAAGATTGAAGCGGAGAATCGCAGCGAAGGCGGCGCGCGGGTTCGGATACAATTACCGCTGACTCTGCCTGAACGTATGACACCCAATAACGAACGGCGTCGAGAACAAGACCGGAGAAAAAGTGCATGAGTCTGCGAATTCTGGTAGTAGATGATGAAAGCGAAATTTGTCGCTTGCTCGGCGAAATTCTGCGTGACGAAGGTTACAGCGTAGACATCGCAGAGAATGCTCAACAAGCGCGACACGCTTATGCAGCCAGCGAGTACTCACTGGTATTGCTCGACATCTGGATGCCCGATACCGATGGCATCACGTTATTGCGCGAATGGAGCGGTAATCA
>DATAHE010000390.1:0-2454 GCA_036263355.1 Steroidobacteraceae bacterium
CGGAGTTCTTTGTAGTCCATTATAAGTTAAATGCCGAAGTAATTTGACTCATCCACTGGGCTGTCTGGGGTGCTGAAGTGTTCCCAACTAAAAATATTAGAATTATCGTTCAGAGTTGAGACAGTTGTTGATCAACGAGTATCAGCACGCAGTTCATAAGGTCCAGTTTTGCGATGCTATGTTTGAAGACATTTTACATTACGCGCCGATGAGTTCTCATATTTCTTAGCGGGCGCCAAGTGTCTCCAAAATGAGAGACCCGCATCATCTTGATCTGTTGCGGGGGATATTAAGCTTCTTTCCATGAAGCTTTCCTTCACAAAATTTTTGGCGTTGTTGGTTTTGGCGCTCTCTATTCCATGGCAGGCGGCATATACCACGAGAAGTGTGAGCATAATTGCACACCGAGGTGCTTCCTATGACGCGCCGGAAAATACCATCGCGTCTACTATGCTTGCCTGGACACAGAATGCGGACGCGGTAGAAACAGACGTACGTTTAACAAAGGACGGCAAGGTAGTTATATCCCATGATGATAATGTCAAAAGACTCGCGGGAGTGGATGCCTCCATCGCAGAAATGACCCTTGCCGAGACGCAGGCCCTAGATGTTGGACATTTTAAAGGCAAGCAATTTGATGGGGAAAAGATGCCCACGATTGATGAGCTAATTGCCACGGTTCCCACTGGACGTCAGTTATTCATTCACATAAAAACTGGGAATGAAATTTTTCCAGCACTCGATGCCACGCTGCGGCAGGCTGCAGCGGCAAGCAAAAATATCGTACTGATCTGCTTTGATCTGCAAGTATTGGCGGAAGCTCATCAGAAGTGGCCTCAGTTCACAACGCTTTGGTTGGTTGGTTATGACGCTTCAGCACTCTCTGTAGAGGAGTTGATTGAAAAATCAAAGGAGGCGGGTATTGGCGGTTTAGATATGAGCGGAAATTGGCCACTGGATCAAGTGGCGGTACAAAGGATTAAAGCCGCACATTTACAACTGCAGGTATGGACTGTGGACGATCCGCAAGTTGCGCAGCGATGGTTGGATATAGGCGTTGATGGAATAACTACTAATCGCGCGGGCTGGCTCCGTGAAAAAATTGAAATATGATTCGCTCAGATAGTATATGTCACGCCAGCACTTCAATTCTCGGTCCTATCGAATCGAACGCCTGAACCAGGCCTGTAAATGCAGGCTGTTTTGCTGTCATCACATACGCAGGGACGGACGATAAATATTGTTTGTAGCGTCCCTTGTTTTCGAAGCTACGGCGGAAAGGCGATTGCAAAAAGTAGTCACCCAGTCGCGGCACGATACCACCCGCGATATAGACGCCACCTTTCGCACCCAGCGTCAATACCAGGTTGCCAGCAACGGAGCCAAGAATGCTGCAGAACATCTGTAGAGCTTCAACGCAAGTGTTGTCAGTCTTGTTTAATGCATGTGCTGTCACATCAGCAGGTTCGAAGTTGCTTGGTGGCTTGCCATTCAACGCACTCAACGCGTTATACAAGTTAACCAATCCCATCCCGGACATCACACGTTCAGCAGAGACGTGATCAAACTCTTTCCACAGCCAGTTCAGTACAGCGGTTTCCCTTTCATTGTTGGGTGACCAGCTGACATGACCACCTTCACCTTCAAGTGGAATCCAGCTGTTACCAGCGGGAATCAATCCAGATACTCCAAGGCCTGTGCCTGGGCCTAGTACCGCCATTGGCTTGTTGGCTTCAGGCTGCAATCCCCCGACTTGCATTAACTCGTTGTCTTGCAAATGACGAATAGACATCGCAAGTGCAGTGAAATCGTTGACGACAATCAGTCGCTTCAGATTCAGTTCATTGCATACGCCCTGTACTGAAAATTTCCAGTGCGAGTTAGTCAGGCTGATCTGATCGCCATTCAATGCTGCCGCAATGGCGAAAGCTGCTTCGGTGGGGCGTTCTGCTGCACTGATCTGTTTCAGGTAAAACTCGACGGCATCATTCAGGTTGGGAAAGTCTGCGCACTTCACTTCCACTTCATGATGGACACGCTTGTCGATTGCCAGCGCAAATCGGGCATTAGTGCCGCCGATATCGGCGATAAGCTTGATTCCTGATGATGTGCTGACGGTCATGTCGACGAGTTACTCTTTGAATCAAAACGAGACGGTAAAAAATGTAATCAAGGTGCCCAGAAAATATCGACGGGGACCATCTGTTGCTGCAATACTGCGCGAATCGGCAGATCGGTGATCGCACCTGCAGTACGCGCGCGTTGATACACACTCCATTTGGATTCGCCCTGTATCAACACAATGATACGACGCGAATCCAGAATGGCAGACAAGTTTAAGCTGATTCGGTCATGCGGTTCTACTGGCGCGTGCATGGCAACACAACCAGCGGGTTCTGTTAGTGTTAACGCTTGTCGAAGCTGGATATTGTTTGGAAACAGTGACGCAGTATG
>DATAHE010000391.1:0-2583 GCA_036263355.1 Steroidobacteraceae bacterium
TCACCGGATTCCAGCACCGCGTGAGACAGGAATGCCGCCAGCGGCGTCATCTCGCCGCTTTCTGCGGCGTTAGTGTTGTCGGCATTAAAGCCACGTGCAGCGCTCACCAATTCTTCCAAGTTTTCTATACGAGCTTCCCCACCGTTCTTGTCATTGCGATAATGGGTGAGCAATCCGCTATGTGCGATCACGTGATCCACTTGCTCATGCAAGGGCAGATCGCGAATAGCCTGATCCATTTTCTCGATCATCAACATGAAGCCATGTAACGCCACGCCGCCTTTGGAACCCAAGGTTTGCAAATTCGCGCCTGCCGCAGTCCATAAAGTACAGGCATTGGCACGTGCGTAATCACGAACGATGTCCATGGTGCGTTGACCGATACCGCGCGTAGGCAGATTCACTACACGCTCGAAGGAGGTGTCGTCACCACGGTTGTGGACCACACGCAGATAGGCGAGTGCATCTTTAATTTCCTGACGTTCGAAGAATCGCAAACCACCATATACGCGATAAGGCATACGTGCAGAGATCATTGCTTCTTCAAATACGCGTGATTGCGCATTGGAACGATACAGAATGGCGCACTCGCTACGCCTGCCACCTTTATCTATCCACAACCGAATGCGATTGACGACAAAGTCGGCTTCGTCGCGCTCGTTATAGGCTGAATATAGTTTGATGGGTTCGCCATCGTTGCCGCTGGTCCACAGGTTTTTCCCCATGCGACCGCTGTTGTTCTCAATCAGCTTGTTGGCTGCTTTAAGAATGTTGCCAGTAGAACGATAGTTCTGTTCCAGGCGCGACACTTTCAAGTGCGGATAATCTTTCTGGAACTGCAACAAGTTGCCCACCTTCGCACCACGCCAGGCATAGATGGATTGGTCGTCATCACCGACCACAAAGGGATTGCCATTAGGACCTGCAAGCAAACGCAGCCATTGATACTGGATCGCGTTGGTGTCCTGAAACTCATCCACCAGCACATGCTGGAAGCGACGCTGGTAATGCGCCTGCAAATCCAGATTGTCACGGAGGAGTTCATATACACGTAGTAACAACTCGGCAAAGTCGACCATACCGCCGCGCTCGCAGGCATCCTGATACGCGGCATACAGCTTGATCATCTGCTGTCGGTTGAAGTCGCCTTCATCCTTCATATTGTGCGGACGCAAGCCCGCATCTTTCTGAGCGTTGATAAACCACACGACTTCTTTTGGCGGCCAACGCTCTTCATCCAGATTCATCGCCTTTAATACTTTCTTGACGGTGCGTTGCTGGTCATCGGCATCCATGATCTGAAAACTTTGTGGCAACTTCGCTTCACGCCAGTGAATGCGCAACAGTCGATGCGCGATACCGTGGAAGGTGCCAATCCATAGCGGTGCTGTTGGCATATTCAACATGTGTTCAATACGCGCACGCATTTCCGCCGCCGCTTTATTGGTGAAGGTGACCGCCATGATGCTCTGTGGCGATACGTTTTCCACTTCTACCAGCCAGGCAACGCGATGCGTGAGCACGCGCGTCTTGCCGCTGCCCGCACCAGCGAGCACCAGCGCCGGACCAATCGGCGCAGTCACAGCCTGACGCTGCGCATCATTTAATTTATCGACGAGATGGGAAATATCCATTGAGGGCGTTCTATAAATCAGTCACGTTGAAGGCCGCAATTATCGCATGTATGTCACTGATGATGCATCACGAGTTATACGCGCTCGGCAACTCTGAATTAAAACGGTGACACGTCAGCGCGTTGTGTGTTGTCGCTATTTTGTTTTGACAGCTGTTGACGAAGCGCGATCTATGGCAATCATGACCAATCCTGTAGTCAGCGCAAATGCTGGAAGGCTAATGGAGCCAGAGCGACCTGCCTGCCACATATGGAATATTTCGATCCCAAGCACGGCGATCACGATGGTGATTACCGATGTGCGCAACGAGAAGGTTGATTCCTTTAGCAACCAGATCATGGCAGCAAATACGAATAGTGTGCGCAACAGGGAATTCAAATCCAGCGACGCGCCGTTCCTGATCCAGCTGATAAACGGGATGAAATCGAAGTTGAAATGAAAGCTGCTGATGTTCAATGGCAGAACATGGTCGTACACGTACACGAAAACCACCGCCAGCAACACAACTGCAGTCGCAGGTATCCAGCGCAATGCATGAACCATCACTAGCGCTGGCAACAGTAACAGTAGCGCCATCAACTCTGATGAATCGAATGGGGGTGAGACAAACAACACACGTCCTACGACCACAATCGCAATCACCGTCAGAATAGCTTCGTTACCACGTTGCATGGATGCATAGCTCAACACCGCGAGCGATACGATCAGCCACAACAGGATGTAGCGCAATACCAGAAACCAGGATATCTCTATATGTATCAAGGGATGCAGCGCCATCTTCAAGTGACTCAAGCTGATGTTGAAAGAGATATCAACCAGTCGCCACACAATCCAGATCAGCACCAGTAACAGCGCATTGCGATCGCCTGATTGCGTGCGCACGTTGTCTGGCAGAACGATCAGGTTCGTCGCTCTGCCCCAGCCAAGGCCTGCAAGTGCACCAAGCAGA
>DATAHE010000392.1:0-2072 GCA_036263355.1 Steroidobacteraceae bacterium
GCCGTGGTAGTTGCAGCAATCACCGCAGGCGCAGCCAATGACAATGCGCAAGGGCAGGTGACTACCAGCACTGCGAGTACGATATTGAAAGCGCGCGAGGGATCAATGAAGTACCAGGCCAAGCCGACAATAGTCGTCGCAATTAGTAACGCCTGCAAAAACCATCGTGAAATCTT
This sequence comes from Steroidobacteraceae bacterium, assembly GCA_036263355.1. GTDB lineage: Bacteria > Pseudomonadota > Gammaproteobacteria > Steroidobacterales > Steroidobacteraceae > CAILZL01. Next base: position 177 of record DATAHE010000392.1, read on the forward strand.
GTCAGCAAAAGTGACGGACTTAGGTTTACAGGTTTGTGGTCGTTCCAGCAACGCCAGCATTCCCGACATGACGGTGTGTTGACCCAGTCGTGCTACTTTAATCTCAATCACATTGGCGACATTAACGCTGCCTGCGAGCACGGTATCACCCACTTCTCGATTCACTGGCAACGACTCGCCCGTGAGCAGTGATTCATCCATGCTCGACTGACCATTGACAACGATGCCATCAGCCGGAATGGTTTCTCCCGCACGGATTTGCACAATGTCGTTGATCGCCAGTTGCTTCACTGGAATATCCGTGATGACGTGATCCACAATGCGATGTGCGATTCGCGGCTGCATGCGCACTAAAGCATCGGCAATGCTTTGATTGTGATGACGCACACTCATCACCACGAAGCGCGCTAGCGTTAGCAAGAAGATAAACATGCTGACTGAGTCAAAGTAAGTTTCGCCGTGGCCGCGTAGCGTGTTGATGACACTGGCGCCATAGGCCAGCACCAGTGCGATGGCGACTGGCACATCCATGTTGATGGAGCGGCGGCGCAATGCACGAGCAGCGCTTTGCAGAAAGGGCCAACCTGCGTAGAACAAAACGGGCGTGGTTAGCAGCAAGCCGGTCAACTGCAGATAGTGACGCACGGTGGTGTCCATATCACTCTGGATGTAAGTTGGCAGCACATACATCATCACCTGCATCATGCCCACGCCTGCGACGCCGAGTCGCTTCAATGTGCTGCGTCGTTCCTGTTGCGCCTGTTCCTGCAATCCACTGGCATCCAGCACATGTGGACGATAACCGGTGTTCGCCAGCATTCGCATGATGTTAGCAAGATAGGTACTGTCACCTTGCCATACGATTCTGACTCGCGAAGTGGCGACGTTGACGTCCACATCTTTGACGTTTGCATCACGGCGCAACATGCGATCAATTAGCCACGAGCAAGCGGCACAGCGAATGCCATCAACAAGAAGTGTGGTTGAATGCTTGGTGCCATCAACGCGCACATATTGTTCGGCGATATCGCGTTGCGCGTAAATCGTAAATTCGTCGCTGTCGTTCGCGGGCTTCAGCGCAGGCTCGTTACGATACTGGTAATAGTCCTGAAGCCCGGCAGAGGAAATCAGTTCGGCCACTGCGCGACATCCCTCGCAGCACATGGCGCGTGGCTGATTACGAATCAATGCATGGATATGTGTGCCAGCCGGAATGGGTTCGTTGCAATGAAAGCACGTTGCTTCTTCTGCGTCGGTGGCGACGAGATCAATGGATTGTGGCTGTGCATTCACTCAATTTACTTCAACGGCGGCGTGACAGAATTGACCACATGCTGATGGGTCTTGCCGTGTTCATCCGGCACTTCGGATGTGCTTTCTACCACGATGGCATGGTCAGGATATTTAACAACAACATACATGGTGATCATGCCGCCAAGCAGTGCCATTGCGGGTGGTACGGCAAGCAGCCAAGCCCATGAACCATGTCTGTGAGGTTTTGTTTCAGTGTTCATTTCATCATCTCTTCAATTACAAAAACAAATTTGGTTGATAGCTTCGCGAACTCAATCCGGCGAAAAGAATCGCGTCTTGCTAATGGCTTGCAGCTTCGACGTGTCCACCGCCGTGACAACAACACGAATGTCATGACCACCACCATGTTCCAATGCAGGTGCCTTGATACGCACCGCCACACTGGTGACATCAGCGGCGGCGGCATGAATCACAGCGCGCTCACTGTCTATCACCGCATTAGGTAACTCATCAACACTTAGCGTGAAGTCATGCTCAACCGTATCCTTGTTGATGACATGCACCGTATAAACGTTCTCGATCCGGCCATCACTGAGTTCGCGATACAGCGACTTGCGATCGCGCAGCACATCGACTTGCACC
>DATAHE010000393.1:0-3223 GCA_036263355.1 Steroidobacteraceae bacterium
CACCGCGCTACGCGAATGGAAAAATCATTTCAGAAGTTGACGCTTACGTGGAGCAGAAATCAGAATGACCTTGTTTTTTAATCGCTACAGCGGTCGCTTGTTGGCGTTGGCCATTGCCGCACTGATTGCTGCTTGTAGCACCACTCCCAAACAAAGTGCACCCTCTACAGCAACCGTTGTCGATACCACTGCGTCGGCCCCTGCCGCTGCAATGGCCGCAAGGTCCGCCGCCACAGACCAGATTGCGGCTTCAACACAACCATCAACTGCTGCCTCTGATGGACCATCAAACTCAACCGAAAGTGCAACGGCGACTGAAACCCCGCCTAACTGGGTCACGATTGAATCCACCGTGGTGGCGCTCGGCGAGCAGGACTTGCTTGACCGCATTCGATCCGGCTTCGCCTTGAAGGATATCGTCGATGATCGAGTAGATCGTGAAGAGGCGTGGTATGCCAACCACCCTGATTACATGGATCGGACCTTCCGTCGCGGCGAACGCTATCTGTATTACATCATCAGCGAACTCGAAGCACGCAAGATGCCGCTGGAACTGGCATTACTGCCGGTGGTGGAAAGCGCGTTTAATCCGACTGCACTGTCGCGCGCGAAAGCATCTGGCTTATGGCAATTCATTCCCGCCACCGGCAAGCGCTTCGGGTTGAAGCAGAACAACTACTATGATGGTCGTCGCGACATTGTCGAGTCCACTCGTGCTGCACTGGATTACTTTGATTTTCTGGCACAGGAGTTTGATGGCGACTGGTATCTCGCTATCGCTGCCTACAATTCCGGCGAGATGAATGTCGCGCGCGCCGTTGCACGCAATCGCGCCAAAGGCCTACCCACCGACTTCTTCAGTCTGGAACTACCTCGTGAAACCGAAGCCTATGTTCCCAAGTTACTGGCCATGCGTCGCATCATCAGTGATCCCAAGACTCATGGACTGGAATTCGGTTCATTACAGAACCAGCCATACTTCGTGAAAGTAGATGTGAAAGGTCAAATTGATCTTGGTCTGGCAGCTCAACTGGCCGACATGTCACAGGAAGATTTTCTTGCCATCAACCCGGGATTCAAGCGTCGCATTACGGATCCAAATGGCCCACATCATCTATTGATCCCGGTACAGAACGAACAAACCTTTATGGAACGTCTTGCCACACTGCCCTCGACCAAGCGAACTCCATCGGTGTTCTATCGCGTTCGCAAGGGCGACACATTGAGCAAGATAGCGATTAGATACGGCATGAGCGTGAATGAATTGATGAGCCTCAATCATTTAAAGATACGCTCGGTGAAACCTGGCAGTGATTTATTACTGCGTGGTCATAGTCTTGCTGCGGCTGCAAACACGGCAGCCAATTCAGGTGCTTCAATCCATAAAGCCAGAGCGGAAGTTGCCACTCATAAAACTCATGTTGTGGAGAGCGGTGACAGCGTATGGAGCATTGCGCACGAATACGAAGTGGATGCGGAGGATTTGGTGGCGCTTAATCACATCCGTAGTAACACCATCAAGGTTGGACAAAAGCTGCGCATTCCCGAAGCGGAGAGTGTCAATGCGAATCCTGAAGACACGTCGAACGCAGCCGCTGATAAGAGCCCGGATTCCACTTATGTGGTTCGTCGCGGCGATACCCTGTACGGTATCGCTGCGCAATTCAATGTGGATGTAAAGCAGCTGATGAACTGGAACAATATCGAATCGCCAAGCCAGTTACGCGCGGGGCAGAAACTGGTGTTAAGCGATTAAGCCAGATAGATACCGAATCGCGAACACGATTCGGTATTTGATGACAGGTCATCAGGCCTTCGGCAAGGTAACGCCAACCTGCCCTTGGTATTTGCCACCGCGATCACGGTAAGAGGTTTCGCACACTTCATCTGATTCGAAGAACAGCATCTGTGCCACACCTTCGTTCGCGTAGATCTTTGCAGGCAACGGCGTGGTGTTGGAAAACTCCAGCGTTACATGCCCTTCCCACTCGGGTTCCAGCGGCGTGACATTCACAATAATACCGCAACGCGCATAGGTGGATTTGCCAAGGCATACAGTCAACACGCTGCGTGGTATGCGAAAAAACTCGACCGTTCGCGCCAACGCAAATGAGTTAGGTGGAATGATGCAAACATCTGCCTTGATATCCACAAAACTCGCTGAATCAAAATTCTTTGGGTCAACAATTGTGGAGTTGATGTTGGTGAAAATCTTGAATTCGTTAGCACAACGAACGTCATATCCATAGCTGGACGTTCCATAGGAAATGATCTTGTGTTCATTTGCCACGCGCACCTGCTGCGGAGCAAAAGGTTCAATCATTCCGTGCTCCTGCGACATGCGACGAATCCAGCGATCTGATTTGATGCTCATCTTTTTCTCTCAAGTCTCTTCAATAACAATGTTCGGTATGGGTTTGTTTGACAGCACAGCATGTCTCGCCAGTCTTGCAGAAATGCGTCGCGCCATTTTCAGATAGGCCTGTGCCAGTGAACCAGCGGTATCCGCTATCACGGTCGGCTCGCCACCATCAGCCTGTTCGCGAATGCGAATGTCGAGTGGCAATTCGGCTAGAAGGTCTACACCGTATTGCTGTGCCATGCGTGCGCCGCCACCTGCGCCAAACACATGTTCTTCGTGGCCGCAGTGCGAGCAGATGTGCGTACTCATGTTCTCGATGATACCCAGCACTGGTACCCCAACTTTTTCAAACATCTTGAGTCCCTTGCGGGCATCCAGCAACGCGATGTCCTGTGGTGTAGTGACAATCACCGCGCCGCTGATCGGCACGCGCTGCGATAAGGTCAACTGGATATCTCCCGTGCCTGGCGGCATATCGACCACAAGATAATCGAGATTTCCCCATTGGCAATCATTCAGCAATTGAGTCAGTGCCTGAGTCACCATCGGACCACGCCAGACCATCGGCTGTTCTTCATCCACCAACAAACCGATGGACATTACCTTGATCCCATGGGCCGTTAGCGGCTCAAAGCTTTTGCCATCTCGGCTACTGGGATGTTGTCCCGTCAGTCCCATCATGCGCGCCTGACTGGGTCCATAGATATCCGCGTCGAGCAAGCCAACTTGTGCACCATCATGTGATAGCGCCAAGGCAAGATTCGCGGCGGTGGTGGACTTTCCCACTCCGCCCTTCCCAGACGCAACAACCAGAATGTTTTTAATTCCGTGGATGGGCCGCAGGTTCTGACGCATGACTGT
>DATAHE010000394.1:0-3024 GCA_036263355.1 Steroidobacteraceae bacterium
CGAGTTCGGTGAATCAACCCATGCAGGATGAATGGTTGACGCTGGACCGGGTACGTTCCATATTGAATGGAAAGTTTATAAGTCGTCCCGGTGTATTTGCATGGGATCGTGTTGATGTTGCATCTGCATTGCTGACGCAACATCTGCCGGACAAGTTACAAGGATCGGCCGCAGATCTTGGCGCAGGTTATGGTTATCTGTCTGATGCATTGCTGACGAAGTGCCCGGGCATTACTACGCTTGCGGTGTATGAAGCTGAACATCGTGCGTTGCAGTTGGCGAAAGCCAATCTGGCAAAGCATGAGTCGCAGCACCACATCCATTATTGCTGGCATGATGTTACGTCCGGGTTGCTTGAGCACTACGATGTGATCGTCACCAACCCGCCATTCCATGCGCAGGGCAGTATGGATCGTCCCGATATTGGTCGTCGCTTTATCACCATTGCCGCGCAGTCACTGCGTCCAGGTGGCCAGTTGTGGCTGGTTGCCAATCGACATCTGCCCTATGAAGCTGTGTTGGTGGATGGATTTCAGAGTGTCAACGTGGTGACGCAACAGCAGGGGTTCAAGATCGTTGTGGCAACCCGTGCTGCAGCGGTGTTCAGTAGAGAAAATGCAGCTGGCAAAAGAGTGCGTAAATGAAGCTCGTCAAGTTGTTGGCGAATCTTGGCTATGGCAGCCGCAAGGATGTTGCATGGATGTTTCGTGAAGGCCGTGTTACGAATGAAGCTGGTGAAGTGTTGTACGCAGATGATCAGGTAGAACATGCCCGCATTCGCGTGGATGGTGAGCCGCTTGACCCACCGACCGGCTTCACCATCATGCTGCATAAACCCACCGGGTATACGTGTTCCACTACTGATCCCGGCAAGATTATTTATGACCTGCTACCAAAGCGTTTTCAGCTGCGTTCGCCGGTGCTTGCAAGCGTAGGTCGTCTCGACAAAGAAACCAGCGGTCTGTTGTTGATGACCGATGATGGCAAGCTGCTACACCGGATCGTGCATCCTAAATCCCATCTTGAGAAAGTATACGAAGCAACGTTAGCGCGTGATCTGAAGGGCGATGAAGTTAGCGTGTTTGCGAGTGGCAAGATGAAGCTGGAATCGGAACGCGAACCGCTTGCACCTGCGGTACTTGAAATCATTAGTCCGCGTTCGGCCAAGTTGATTTTGACTGAAGGCCGTTATCATCAAGCAAGACGCATGTTTGCAGCAGTAGGCAATCACGTTGAAACCTTGCATCGCAGTCGCATCGGTGGTCTGACTTTAGGTGACTTGCCGTCAGGTGAGTGGCGCGTCCTGACACCAGAAGACCTGGAGACGTTGTTTTCCGCGCAAGCAAATTGAACGAAGTTGGATCATGTCAGACAAATGATGCACCAGCGTTGCCCAGTCTCTAACGAGGTAAATAGCGCCGTCTTCGCTGTGTCCTTGCAGTAGAAGCGTTGCGCACCAAGGATTGACAGGTTGCAGCACCAACACAGTAACCAGACTCGGACAGTTGGCACCACAATTGTATTGTTTTCTATAGGGCGTCTGGCAGCGCCCTCTTTAAGTCAACACAGTAAGCCATCACAGTTAATGCCGGATGACAAAGGTGGGCTGATGAAAACGTTTATTCGTGCAACGGAAGTCTGGGTGCCGAGTCATGATGGTTCGCAACTTGAACTGGCATCGGGGGATTATGGCGATCTGCAAGCATTGCGAGACATCAGTGCGCAGATGACTTTTAAGTTCGACGAAGGCCTGCCGGGAAAGGCATGGGCAAATGGACAGCCAATGATCTTGAAGCGTTTTGAGAATTCTTATTTCCGTCGGGCTGAACTTGCGACTCAACTCGGACTAACTTGTGGCGTTGCGATTCCGGTGTTTGCCGGCGAGTTCATCAAGGCCGTGCTGGTGTTTCTTTGCGGCGATGATGAGGAGCATGTTGGCGCCATTGAGGTGTGGTACAACAATTCGGCCATCAGCTACGACATGAATCTGCATGATGGCTACTATGGGTCGGCAGAAATATTTGAATGGCTATCGTCAAGCACACGCTTCCGTCGCGGAGAGGGACTGCCGGGACTGGCATGGCAGAAAAATTCTCCAGTGCTAATTCCCGAGCTCACTGATTCATCGCAGTTTGTGCGGCAAACAGAAGCCTTGAAGGTTGGGTTGAACAAGGCGATTGGTCTGCCTTTTGTTACAGGTCAGCAAACCAGTGTGGTGACATTGTTATCTGCATACGACACACCACTTGCCAGACGTATCGAAGTGTGGCGACCGGATAGCGCCCGGCATCATCTCGTCTTCGATACGGGGCAGTGCGACATTAATCCAGCATTTGCAGAAGAGTACGACCACTTGAGCATCGAACGCGGCCAGGGCGTACTTGGTCAGGCTTGGTTAAGCGGCATTCCGCAAGTCAGATCAGTGGAAATCACTGAACCTTCTATTGCGGAAATCAACGCAAAGAAGGCGAGTCTGCAAACTGTTGTTGCACTACCCATGGTTTCGAATGGCCGACTCACCAGTGTGGTGAGCTGGTATTTCTAAACGTCTCGATATCACTCCTGGTCCTGCCGTTTGCTGTTTTTTAGCAACGACAGCGCTATCTTTACGATAATGCCAACACCGATCAGCAATATGCCCCAGAGCATGATGGTGCGCATGGGAATTTGCTTTTTGACTATCAACGCGTCTTTACCGGCAAGCAATTGAGTGCTCCCAATCGTCGGTGTGCCGATCAGGCTTTGTTTGTCCATGGTAGTCAAGGTTGATAACAAGCCATCGCAGGACAGCGCTGAAGGTGTGGTGAGTTTTGCATTGCCATAGGCCAGGGTGAATGGTCCGCTGCCTTGAGCAAGGAAGCGTAGTTTCGCTGGCAGATAACCCAATTCGAATGATGGCGCGCTTGCGGGTGGTTCGGAATTGTCAGGAAACAACAAACGCCACTCAGGTGCCGTGGTTGAGCCTATGTTGATGACATCATTGCGCCGATCCTGATTGTTGTAGTGAATATCAAACACTTCGCC
>DATAHE010000395.1:0-6361 GCA_036263355.1 Steroidobacteraceae bacterium
TTGAGTACGATCCTGCCGTGACATCATCGAAACAACTTGATAGCAACAAGTATGTCATCGCCGCTCAAGCTGCTATCGATGGCAAACAACCTTTCGATACCGTGTTTGATGAAGCCGCTTATCGCAGCATGGCAACCGTGCCGCCACCGCCAGAAGTCAAAATAGTCAAAGAGCCATGCGCCAGACCAAGAGTAGTAAAAAGCACCAAAGGCAAAAAAGCCGCCAAATAGTGTGAAATATATCCGTTGTGCTCTCTCTTTTTCACATGCAGTAAGCACAAGAATAATGACATGCATGTGACGTACGCACATTGTGTTGGCTAAAGAAATCGTCACGTAGGGCGATACTCCGCTGAGCATCTGTTGAATTTGCTTTCGACAGACATTTTGCTGCGCGCGAATAGTAGCTGCACGCGGAGACTCCCATGCGCAATTTGACCATTAAAGCCCGATTAATCGCTGCAATGTCGCTGTTATCATTGCTCGCGATTGTTATTGGCGTTACAGGCTTGGTAGCTGCATCCGCAGTCGACAAGGGCGTCAATGCACTTTATGAAGATGAACTGCAACCTGCTGTATGGCTGGCGAAAATCCGCGTGCTGGTTCGGGCCAATGCCCTGGCGCTTGACGAAGCACTGCTTAACCCGACAGCTGATCGAATCGAAAAGTCCACTGCCATCTTCCAGGAGAATAAAGTAAAGATTGACGAAAACTGGAAGAAAATAGTCGAGTCGAAGCTTACCGACGAAGAACACAAAACGTTCGATGCATTTTGGGCGCAGCGCAATGCCTTCGTCGACGTATTAAGAGATTCCCTGGCTTTACTGAAGGCAGGGAAAGTAGATGAGGCGCGCAAAGTGCGGATCGATAAACTAGAAAACATCCAGGCATCATTAGATATTGCCGTTAACAATGCTGTCGCGGCGCAGGAAGCATCGTCAATCAAAACATTACAGGACTGCACAAATACCTACAAAAGCACACGCAACTGGATTATCGGCATTCTGGTAGTGGGAATGATCATAGCCACACTTGTGGCTCACAGCATGATCAAGATTTTCAGCCAATCTATGGACAGAGCGATTTCAGTAAGTGAAAAAATTGCAGCCGGTAATCTTGGCAATCAAGTTGATATTGAACGTGACGACGAATTTGGAAAGCTATTGAAGTCACTGCGAAGTATGGATGTCATGTTAAGCGATATTATCAGCGGTGTATTGAGCAGTGCAGGTTCTGTTGGTTCTGCCAGCCGTGAACTTTCTCAAGGCAATGATGATTTAAGCCAACGCACGCAGGAGCAGGCCGCTGCACTGGAAGAAACCGCATCAAGCATGGAGCAAATGACTGCGACGGTAAAAAATAACGCAGATAACGCCAAGCAGGCCAATCAGCTCGCCGCTCGAATGAGCGATCAGGCAGCGCAAGGTGGAACTGTAGTCGCTCGCGCAGTCAGCGCGATGAGCGAAATCAATCATTCGAGCAGCAAGATCGCAGACATCATTGGTGTCATTGATGAAATTGCCTTCCAGACCAATCTACTGGCACTGAACGCTGCGGTTGAAGCGGCACGCGCTGGTGAACAAGGCCGCGGTTTCGCTGTGGTTGCAACAGAAGTCCGCAATCTTGCGCAACGTAGCGCTACTGCTGCAAAAGAAATCAAAGAGCTTATTAACACTTCGGTCGACAAAGTGAAGGCTGGTTCACAACTGGTCAGTGAGTCGGGAAAGATGCTGGGAAGCATTGTCGACAGTGTCAAAAGAGTAACGGACATCGTGGCAGAAATCTCGGCAGCCAGCCAGGAACAGGCTGGCGGTATTGATCAAGTTAATCACGCTATTACACAAATGGACTCAGTGACACAGCAGAATGCAGCGCTGGTCGAAGAAGCAGCATCGGCAAGCAAGGTACTAGAGCAACAAGCCGATGATCTTGTGCAAAAAGTCAGCTTCTTTAAACTCGAAAGATCAACGGAATTCCAGTCCATACTGCCATATGCGTCATCGACGGAATTGACGCGTGGAATAACGCAAACACGCAGTCATGTGAGACGCGTGGCTTAATTGAAGTCAAGTTCATCCCAACTCGCGCCGTGCTGCTTCTATCCATTCGCGTTGCTCTCGACGAAATGCTGACTTGGATAGCTCTGCACGGTTCAATACTTCTTTCAGTACTTCGTTGCCACGTTCAACCTGACCAGTACGCTTGAGCAACGAGCCATAACGGTACTGCGCTTCGATCCCCAGATACGTTCGCGTTGCTAATTCATACTCCTTCAATGCCTTGTTGTTCTCTCCGGCCGCTTCCAGCGTACGCGCATACAGCAACTGCCGTTCGGGTGATTTGAAATCTGGATTGTGTGACATCAATTCTTCCAGAGTTTCGCGCGATTCATTGAACAAGCCTTTCGCGAATTGCGCCTTGGCGATACCCAACATCAACACTGGCTCGTGTTCAAAAATGCCCGTCATGGCAGCACGGTAGTGCTCGATGGCTTCGTCGAATCGGCCATGACTGGACAACTCGTCCGCAAACTTGCGACGACTCTCTACACTGTCATTGATGCGCAAGTTTTTATGGGCATCGCGCAAATCGCGCGCAGGGTCAACCACATCCCGGAAAGCAGACTTCGCACGATTCACCGCCCGGCCACGGAAAAACTCCGGCAGGATTTCAACAATGATATATGCGGCTGCACCCACATACGAACCGAGGAAGATCACCCATATCCAGATGGAGTTGCGCCCCGTTTTGACCACATGAATGATCAATACCAATGGAACCAGAAAGACCAAGATCGACGGCAAATATGGAAACATGACAATCCCGCTTGTTTTGCAGCGCGCAGAGTTTACTCGCCCGGCCAAAGCAAGGCTACAATGAGCGCATGAGCAACGCTGCCGTACCAGAATTTTTTCTTGATCAACTGCGAGCCATCGTTGGGCCGCAGGGATTCTATGAGGCCGCCGCCGACATTGAACCGTACTTAACCGATCATCGAAAATTGTTTCGTGGAACCACTCCACTGGTATTACGTCCGGCAAGTACAGACGAGGTATCGCGCATATTAAAGTTATGCAACGAGCACAAAGTAGGTGTGGTGCCCGTGGGCGGTAACACGGGTTATTGTGGCGGCACAGCACCATCGGAAGATGGTTCGCAGATTGTGGTATCGCTGGCGCGACTAAAGAAAGTTCGCAATGTCGATCCGCTGAACAACACCATGACGGTAGAAGCAGGTTGCGTACTCGCGGACGTGCAACAAGCAGCAGCCAACGTCGATCGACTATTTCCATTAAGCCTTGGATCAGAAGGTTCGTGCCAGATAGGTGGCAATCTTTCTACTAATGCAGGCGGTACTGCCGTGGTGCGCTATGGCATGACTCGCGATCTGGTACTCGGTCTTGAAGCTGTGCTGGCAGACGGACGAGTAATGCACGATCTGAATGGCTTGCGCAAGAACAACACGGGTTATGACGTGCGAGACCTGTTCATTGGTGCCGAAGGCACATTGGGTATTATTACCGCCGCGACATTAAAGCTGTTTCCACTACCGCGCACCTTTGTTACTGCATTGGTCGCATTGCGTGATCCGCAGGCAGCCGTGGATTTACTCTCTTATATACGCACGGCTAGCAGCGACGGCCTGACTACATTTGAGTTGATGCCCCGCAACGCAGTGGAGCTGGTATTCAAACATATTCCCAACACTAATGATCCGTTTGATCGATCACATCCCTGGTATATCTTGCTGGAAGCAACCAGCTCGCATGTTGACTCACCGATTGCAGACAACATTGCAACGGCACTCGCCAGCGCCCAAGAAAGCAATTTGATACTCGACGCCGTCGTCGCAAGCAGCGAAACGCAACGCGAGATGCTATGGCGCATTCGCGAAACTATTCCGGAAGCACAACGACTGGATGGTGGCAGCATCAAGCACGACATCTCGGTTGCCATTAGCGACCTACCACGGTTTATCGAAGAGGGCATGCGAGTCTGCAATGACATTGCACCCGAAGGAAGAATCATAGTGTATGGGCATCTGGGCGACGGCAGCCTGCACTTCAATATCAATACACCCGCGCAGGCAGACGAGTCTGCACGTAAAACGTTTCTGCAAAAGGCATCAGTGATACATCGAGCCATGCACGATCTCACTGCTCAGTATCATGGCAGTATCAGCGCCGAGCACGGCATCGGCAGATTAAAACGCGATGAACTGGCGCGCTACAAAGACCCGGTTGCAATGCAGTTAATGCGCGACATCAAGCGTGCTTTCGATCCTAATGGCATCATGAATCCCGGTAAAGTGTTGAGCATATAACCATGTTGACTTCACCCGAACACACCGAAGCCTCCTTTGTTCGCAGACACCGAATCCTTCTCGGCATCATAGCCGCAATAATTTTACTGTACGGAGCACTGGGCTTTCTGTGGCTGCCATCAGTTATCCGCAATCAAGCCATTGAGTTTGTGGATAAGGAACTGCACAAGCACCTCTCGCTAGGCGAAGTGACCTTCAATCCATTCACACTCACCTTGCATATCAGCAACATCAAGTTGAGTGAAGCGAATGATATTCCCATCGCCACGGTCAACGATTTGTTAGTGAATGCAGAATTAAGTTCGTTGTGGCGTAGAGCCTATGCTTTCAAACAAGTGCGCATCGAAGCACCTGCATTGAATGCCATCATCAATAAGAATGGCGAATTGAATCTGGCGAATATCAAGCCTGCATCCTCTGCGACGACTGACAATGCGCCAGCTTCTTTGCCCCGCATTCGCATTGACCAGTTCGAGCTCCTCCAAGGCCAAGTAAAGTTTGCTGATTTTAGTCGACCAAAGCCTTTTGATGCCGAGCTGAAGCCGATCACGTTTACATTACAGAGCTTCCGCACTGAACCCGATCACGAGAACGCTTTTCACTTTGCGGCGATCTCGGATGAGAAAGAATCTCTGGATTGGCGCGGCGATTTTACGGTGCAACCGTTTACCGCAAATGGTCAGTTAAAAATTGGTTCATTGAAAGCAACAACGATTCAATCCTACTTGCAGGACAAGCTGCCGTTTCAACTGCTGGATGGCACCGTCACACTCGATGGTAGCTATGAATTGAAGCTCGCCAACTCACTTAGCTTCAATCTCAAGCTGCCGAACATCAGCGTCAACAATGCGCGCGTCGCGCCCAAGAACACTAATGGCACTGAAGCATGGGTTACCTTGCCAGAAGTAAAGCTGAATGACACTGCGGTATCACTGCAAGACCAGAACGTCACCATTAAATCCATCGCGGTACAAAATGCAGACATCAAAGCCGTGCTGGATGAAAAGCGCAATCTGAATCTGCTACAGCTACTGGGCGATGACACGGAGAAAAGTGATTCACCCTGGCATGCCAAAGTGGATGAGATCCTGCTAGAAGCAGCGACCATCCATGCTACTGACCAAGGTGTTAAGCCTGCAACACAATTTACGCTTAGCCCGGCGCAAGTTCATTTGCAGAACTTCAGCACGGCACCGGGCAGCGCCATGAGTGTGGATACCAAACTGACGGTTGATGGTGCAGCTGAGTTGACTGCGAAAGGTAGCGTACAACTCGACACTCAAGAGTCTCAGCTCGCGATTCAACTGAATAATTTCTCGTTGCCCTCCATGCAGAACTACATTTTTCAGACCATGGATTTGATCGTGCAGGAAGGCAAGCTGAGCAGCGCGGGCAACTTTAACTACAGGGGTTCGGCAAAAAACAAAAATCCGCTAATGCAATATGCTGGCTGGGTCAATATTGATGGGCTGGCAACACAGGACAAGGCAGATGAAACTGATTTCGTCAAATGGAAGCAGCTGCAATTGCTGAACTTGAAATACGCGATGTCACCGGATCAATTAACCATTGACCAGATCGTTGTGCATCAACCGTATATCAGAATGGCGATCAATGCCAATGCCACCACCAACGTCCAGCAGATACTACGAAAAGCACCGCGTGATGATAGCGCGCCAGTCGAAGCCACCGTAGCAAACACTCCGCCGCCGATGAAGATTCGCATCGGCAAGGTCACGCTGGATAAAGGCGTAACAGATTTTTCGGATGATACCGTGAAGCCCGGCTTTTCTGCAGGCATCCAGAATCTGAATGGCGAAATAAATGGCATGTCCAGCAAGGACGAAACACGTGCGACCGTCAATCTGCAAGGCAGTGTGGACAACTACGCGCCCGTCTCGATTAGCGGTGAAGCAAACTTTCTTTCTGCATCGACATATAGCGACTTGTCGTTGAAGTTTCGCAACATCGAACTAACCACATTCAACCCCTACTCCGGCAAGTATGCGGGCTACGACATCAACAAGGGAAAGTTAAC
>DATAHE010000396.1:0-2600 GCA_036263355.1 Steroidobacteraceae bacterium
CGATGTTTCTTGTATACCCGTACCTTTCAATCCAATAACGGTTGGGCTAGCGGAAACAAAACTAACTTGCCCCAGCTGAGCGGGTTGAACAGTAATAGATGCGGTTGCAGTGAGGGATTGGCCATTCGCACTGGCGGAAGCGGTAATCACATCAGGCCCACTACATCCACGTGCCACATAAGTCGCAGTGGCAGAGCCGCTGGTCGTCGTAATGACGGACACCGCATTTCCACTACCATCCTGCAATAGCGAACGGCCAAGGGTGATGCATGACGAGCTGAACGTGACCGCAGCACTTTGCAAATAAGGCTGGCCGTTTTGATCTACCAAGGTGACGCTTAACGTAGCACTGCCACCCGCAGCAAGACTATTGGAACTAACTGCGATTTGCCCCGGCATAAAGGCCACACCGGTACCACTGCCCAGTGACAGTACCGTGGCCCCACTTGATGTGCTGCTCGAACTGCCGCCAGTGTTACCACCGCCAATAATGCGACCGTTGACGGGTGCATTTGATGACCCGCCACAACCAGCGATGGCAGTGCAAATAGCGAAAACAAATAGCAGCCTTTTCATGATCAGCCTTCGGCGCAGAAACATTCCAGCCAGTAGGCCAGGTAGCACTGCGTCACTTTCTCCATCAATAGATAACGACTTGGACATTGCAGTCTTAGGCCGAAGCCATAGACCCTTATTCTGTATTGGCACTTGCAGCTGGAATTTAAGAGTTGAGGTAAATTAAATTCAGTCCCGTTGCTGGCACTGCGACCCAATCGGGTCTCGGCGGCAAATAATTTCCGCCTGAATAACGTTCAATCGAAATATTCAGGCAATCTTGCGGGCGAACACATCCGACAAGGACGTAAACAATTCTTCTGCCACTACTGGCTTGGTCAGAAAAGCATTGCCACCAGCCAGCAGACATTGATCACGATCCTGTTGCTGCGTCTTTGCAGTAACAAAAATAATCGGCAGGGCTTCCATCGAAAATTGCTTGCGAATCGCCTGACAGGCTTCAATGCCCGACATCACCGGCATCATGATGTCCATCAACACCAGATCGCAGTGGCAGTTCTTCGCAATCGCATCCGTTGCTTCCTGGCCATTGGCTGCTTCCAGTACCACATGATTGCGCTTGGTCAGCATGTGTCGTAGCACCATGCGATTGACCGGTTCGTCATCCACCACCATGATGATCAAACTATCTTTGGCGGACTCCGCAGAATAATTCTTGGGATAGAACGTGGGCAGTAGCTTCTGTTCTGTTGGTACTACTGTCGGTTTTAAAGGTGCTTGCTCGGATTTCTTTGTCTCGCTGGCAGATTCAAGATTACGTTGATATTCGGCAACTTGTTCTGCACTGGCGAGTGGCAAAGTGATCGCGAAAACCGAACCCACGCCACGTGTTGATCTGACGGTAATTGTTCCGCCATGCAACTCCACCAGATGTTTGCACACTGCAAGACCTAGCCCGGTTCCGTTTTTCTGTCGCACGCCGGAACTGGCCACCTGTTCGAACGATTCGAAGATGCTGGCAAGATGATCGGCTTCAATGCCCACACCCGTGTCAGCAATTTCAATGCACAACCCTTTGTCGGTTGGCACCGTGTCAATGCGGATCAACCCTTTCTCGGTAAACTTGTAAGCGTTGGCAATTACGTTATAGAAAATCGTTGCTACCTTGCATGCATCTGCAAACAGCATGGGTACACTTGAAGGCAGATTGTTCTCGACCTGAATATGGGTATTGGCGAGATTGATCTGGCATTCTGCAATAGCTTCCTTGATCACGGCGGTGACATCAACGCATGTGCAGTTCAGTGTGCTTTGCTGTTTCTTGATGGAAGAGAAATCGAGGATGTCATTCACCAACCGCGCAAGGCGTCGCCCACAGGCTTGAATGATCTCGATCTTCTCAAGACCTGTAGTAGAAAGCTTGCTGGTTTCATCTTCGCGCAATGCTTGCGTCAAACCAATAATGCCGTTAACCGGCGTGCGCAATTCATGCGAAGTATTGGCCATGAATTCGTCCTTGATACGATCCAGCTCCAGCAAGCGCGCATTGAGTTTGTTGGTGTCGCGTATCTTCTGGCGCTGCAGATGCAGATACCAGCCAGCAATCGACAACAGCAATGCTGCGTACAATGTGTATGCCCACCAGGTACGCCACGGCGCGGGTCGCACAATAATCTTCAGTTGCTTTTCGTTACTGTTCCATACACCGGCCTGTGTCGAAGCTTGCACCTTGAACACATAGGTGCCTGCATCCATATGCGTATAAGTGGCCCGATTATCCGTAGTCGCATCGCGCCAGCGTTTATCAAAGCCGTCCAGCATGTAACGATAGCGAACATTCCCATACACGCGATAATTCAGTGCAGTGAATGCCAGCGAGAATACATCCTGATCGTAATTCAGTGTGATGGTGTCCGCATCCAGAATGCTGTGTGTTAAAGGTGACCCGGCGCCGTTAATCGTCACTGGCTTTCCATACAACAGGAATTCAGTGAAGTAGATTGGCGGAGTACTGGTATCGTGCGATATCTTGCTTGGATCAAACAGGTTGAATCCATCAACACCGCCGAACACCAGTTCGCCCG
>DATAHE010000397.1:0-2804 GCA_036263355.1 Steroidobacteraceae bacterium
CATGCGTTGCGGTACGTGCAAAGCCGCGATACGGCGTATATAAACGCAAAAACTCTTCCACTGCTGTAGGCAGTAACGAAGCATCATCACGCAGCTTTTGTTGCAAGGCCTGATCACGCGCCAGATGCACGGCAATGCTACCGATCATCACCGTGGGCGCGATAATGCCTACCACCAGAATCTGGCGAATCATGCCGATGATCATCTCTTCGGAGAATGGCTGTCCATCCACACGATAGTTGATCAATGCCGTGGTGGGATCAGTCATTGTATTAAGGGGATTGCGTCGACGTTCCGCAATCAATGCGCGTGCCATGTCGTACAACTTGAAACTGGTTTCTTTCACCATCTCGCCATTGGCTTGTTGCACGGCAAGATTGTAGGCACGCCCTACTTCTTTCAATGCATCGGCCATTTCGTCGGGCACATTCATCCATTCAGAGAACACGCGAATCGTAAGATAGCTACCAAACTCTTCGCAGATATCACCACCACCTTGCTGCACCATCGGCGCGAGTAGTTCTTCTGCAATACGACGAATAGGCGCTTCGAGTGATGCCATGCGTTCTGGCCGCAGCAGAGGATTAATTGCTTTGCGATACGGTGTATGTTCCGGTGGGTCCATATGCAATGGTGGGCGCCGCCCAGTGAATGCTAGCTTGGGCACCACATTCTGTTTTGACGTGATGAAGGTGGATGGCTCTGTCAGCGCGGCATGCACATCATCGTACTTCGTCAGCGCCCAGAAGCCACCCCACGCATTGCTGTGTGCCACTGGACAACGTTGACGCAAGTCCGCATACACTTTATGCGGACTGTCAAAGCTCTCTGGTATCAGCGGATCGAAATCATTGCTGACTTCCTTACTGATTTCTTTATTGGTTTCATTCACAGTCATGCTCAGAACTTGTAGATGAAGCGTCCACCGAACTGGCGCGGCGGTCCATAGATATAACCACCGGTTGCACTCGAAGCTTCCTGCACTTGCACTGCGATATAAGTTTTATCAAACAGGTTGGTGACATAGGCTTCGAGTTGCAACTTTTCAATAGGCTCCCACGTCAGGCGCGCATCAATCACGGTACGCGATGGAACCTTGGTCAGCTTGTCATTGTGAAAGAACGTCGCCCATTGTTGACCGGTGTAGGCCATTTGCAGACGTGGTGTCAGTCGCTGGTTACCGCTGAGCAGGAACTCATACTCAACACCCCCATTGATAGTGGTGGTTGGCGAAAATGGCAGTTCAGTCCCTGCAGGCACGTTCTGCTCAACGCTGGGCAACACACTGCCATTGGTCATCACTTTGGCATCACGCGTTGCGGTGTTCAGATAACCAAGACCGAGATTGAAGTGCAAGCCACCGAACCTGCCCTGTGTTTCGAGTTCAGCACCATAGATTCTGGCTGGGGCACCATTGATGGTGCTGGGCAATCCTGCAACCAATGCAGATACTTGAATGTTTTTGTAGTCTGAATAGAAGACATCACCGTTGATGCGCAGGTGCCCATCCATCACAGTGGACTTCACGCCGAACTCACCGACGGTATTGGTTTCGGGTCCGTAGTTGGCTGAACGTGGATCGAGATTGACGCCACCTGCCTTGTATCCGCGAGATGCCGTCACATACAACATGGTCTCGTCGGCCATGAAGTACTTCAGACCAACCCGCCCAGTGGTTTGCGATGACTCTGCTTTCGTTGTGCAGGGAAAACAACCCGGAGGAGGCGGTCCGGGTAACGCAAAGCGCGTGTAATCCTGCGTGTCCTTTGAATAACGTGCACCTACACCCAGCTCCAGTTTATCAACGAGCTTGATGTTGAAATCAGCAAAGCCGGATTTGGAATTGTTCTTTGCTTTGGCAATGATGCTGGAATTGGACTGCAAGAACTCCGTGCTATTGCGATTGTCACGCAGCACCTGCACTGGAATATCCTCAGTCATGTAGAAACCACCAATCACCCAGTTGAAACGTTGCGTTCCACTGGATAGCAGATTGATTTCAGTTACCTTGGTATCAACGGTTTGATTGGAGAATCCAACGCGACCGGGAAACGCGGTGGTGTTTGCACCGCTGGTCGGCAAGTTTGCCGGTACAGGCAATGCTGTGGCAGTACGATCGCCATCTGCCTGATCTTCATTAAATGAATGCTGCTTGGAAGTAATGGCGCGCAAACGCAGCGCATTGTTGATGTCCCAGCTTGCTTCTAGAGATGCACGATAACCATCTTGATTCAGGAACGAACGCGCATCTTCTTCAATGGTATACGGATCACTGGTGACAGCATCGTTGCGATTCTTGATGGCGTTGTAATCAGAACCAAAGTCAAAATGCTCGTAGCGCAGATTGAATGACAACGAATCTGATGGCTGGAACAATAGCGTTGCACGTGCACTGACCAGCGAACCATTACCGGGACGGCTCTTGCTCGGTCCAATGTTGTTTGTGTAACTATCTTTATGATCATAAACCGCTGCAAAGCGTGCAGCAAACACATCACCCATGGGCACATTCACTGCACCCACCGTGCGATAGGTGGAATAGTTGCCTACCGTCACGTCGGCAATACCAGAGAACTCGTGCAGCTTAGGCGCCGTGGTGCGCATATAGATGGCGCCGCCAGTGGAGTTCTGTCCCGTCAACGTACCTTGTGGACCACGCAGCACTTCGACGGAAGACATGTCGTAGAAGGCATACGACAGAAATGTTTCATGCGGAATGTAAACACCATCAATGTAAGTAGCGACGCCCGGTGTGGACGTGGGTGCCGATTGCGCAATACCTACGCCACGCATATTGATAAACG
>DATAHE010000398.1:0-2914 GCA_036263355.1 Steroidobacteraceae bacterium
TTGGTGGCAACTATTGATCAAGCTCGGCCATTCGCAAGGTTTTCTCACCTATGCGAACATCAATGAGCACATGCCCTCAACAATCGTCGATCCGAAAGAAATTGGACAAATCGCCGATGAATTGCGGAATCGCGGATTTACTATAAAGGAACGATGAATGTATCCCGAGAAGGGAAGCGGGATATATTCTGAATGCTCAGGGAGTTCGTGTGATTCAGAAATCAAAGGCGACGCGTATCAATTAGTGTCTGGTACCAAACAATGCGTTTCTATTACTACAAACTTACTAGCGACGATGGTGGCGCACCCTGCGCTCAGGACGGTTTGTTGTCACTGGCACTCTGCAAGCCAATGATTCGATCAACGGCCGAAGTCGGGGACGTTATCTTTGGCTTTGCCGCAAAGTCACTAGATATCAACAATCGATTGATCTACATCGCAACAATCACGCATAAAGAGATCGGTGGTGCGTACTTTAAAAAAATGAAATATCGATCAAGGCGTGACTGTATTTATCGATGGCGCGGCGACAGGCTGAAGTGGAACGAGGCAGGATTTCACGGTGCGGGCGATCTGGCTCATGACGTGGGTGACTATCCAGAATATGAACGCGCAAACGTATTGCTAAGTAATGACTTTAGGTACTTTGGAAAAAACGGTGATGCCGAGTATAAAGATCGCTATCCAGCCATCAAGAAAGCAGTGGAGGCACTTGGGCAAGGACACCGCAATCGCCACGGCGAGATCCTGCTTCGACAACTTGAATCTCTGAAATCGGATGTGTGGAAGAAATATAAAGAACAGGTGCTTGGTAACTCGACTTCTGTTCCAGAGACTGATGCCTGTCATTTAAAGCCATGTGGTGGCGTTGAAGTTTCGCCGCGTAAGCGTGGAGGCTGTTAAGCGCTCCTCGCTCGTCAAGGACACGATCACCTCGACTTCGGCCCTGCGATCAACCAAATAATAAATCCCAGTACCGGCAGTATAAACACCAGCACCGTCCACAACACTTTCTTGCCCGTGGTCTCGCTGCTTTGAACAATATTGATGATCGCCCAGATATCGGCGATTAAAACGAGCAATCCCCAAAGACTATTTACACCGCCATACATGATGAGCTCCTTCAGTTAGTTATATGGATCAAGAACGATCCCCGCGTGATCATGCTACCGAATGCGCTTGCGGTCTAGACGCCAAGAGTAAATACAATGCAGATGATGTTGTCGTCTCATTCCTACGTCTACTAAGATGCTTTCAATATCCATTGTTGCTTTTGATGGCACCAAGATTTCCCAGCTGTATCAGCGATGGCGACGGAAGTGCCTTACGAAGCTTGTTCACACTTCCTGGGCTACTGCTCAAATGAGGATTGACTTTGGGGCGCCGACAATCTACTTTCGCATTTCGCGAATTGCGAAAATAACAGGTCCATCTATGCGCCGCGTCGTTAATTCTCAGCCTGCGCTTAAGGCGCAGGATTTTTATCTAATGCTGGCCCTACTGGCGCGGCAAGGCGAAGTACTGACCTATCCTGATCTCGCTGCATACGCTGGGCTTTCCATGTCTGAAGTACACGGCGCGCTTCGACGGGCAGAGCAGGCGCGTCTGCTGGCGTTTGTTGATAAACAGCCAAGACTGATTACCTCGGCTTTCAAAGAGTTTCTTATACACGGTGCCCGTTATGCCTTTCCGGCAAAGATGGGGACGATGGTGGGTGGTGTGCCGACAGGGTACGGGGCACCGCCATTGAACAAGTTGATTGTGCGTTCCACCGATCCATTGCCAGTATGGCCCTATGCCAAGGGGCATGAACGAGGGATCGCATTAACGCCTCTGTATCCGACCGCACCCGCTGCGGCATTGCGAAATGCCGCGCTATATGAAAATCTTGCGTTGTTTGATGCCATACGCATGGGAAGTGCGCGTGAACGCGCCATAGCCGAAAAGTTATTCAAGGAAAAATTGTGAATCCGCGCGATCCGAATATCCAGTTGCTCGAAGCCGTGGCCTCCGCCTTAGGTGACTTGCGCGATGACCTGGTATTTGTTGGTGGTTGCGCGGCCGGGCTGCTTTGCACCTCGCCAGTCGCCGCTCCACCTCGTGTTACCTACGATGTCGATGTTGTTGCCGAAGTAGCTACGTTGACGAGTTACCACGCGCTGGAAAGACGCTTTGCTGCTTGTGGGTTCAAGCACGATACTTCGCCGGACGCTCCAATATGCCGATGGCGGATGGGAAATGTTGTTGTCGACTTGATGCCCAGTGAAGAACATGTGTTGGGTTTCGCCAATCGTTGGTATCCCTTAGCCATGTCGACATCAACATCTGTGAGTTTGCCAAGCAATACCACGATACGACTGATTGCTGCTCCTGTCTTTATTGCAACGAAGTTTGAAGCCTTTGCTACGCGTGGCCGCAGTGACATGATGATGAGTCACGACTTTGAGGATATCGTTAATGTGATCGGCGGCAGGCCGGGAATTGAAGACGAGATTGCCGATGCGCCACCTCAACTTGTTAAATACTTATCAGAACGTTTTCTGGAAGTAGCGTCGCAAACTGACTTTGACAACATACTACCGGGACTGATTACCCATGACGATCTATATGCAGATCGTCTTGAAGCGACCCGCAGTTGCATCAAAGCGATCATAGCGTTGACATCAAAATAAGACTTCGCAAACCCATCGAGAAATCCGTACAGCACGACAAGTGCCCATGGTTTAATGCTCTAATATTCCTTTCCAAAAAATGACCAACCTATGCAATCCCCAACTGAATCACTAGTACCCGCAGACGACGATGAGCTAATCGAATTGCTCGCAGAGATGGGCGACAGCGTTCCTCGCGAAGTCATCGATGCTGCCGCGATTCGTGACGATGACATGGAAGCCAAGCTGATCGCGATTATCAA
>DATAHE010000399.1:0-2655 GCA_036263355.1 Steroidobacteraceae bacterium
ATTGCGGCCGATGCAGGTAGTCAAATGCCGATAATAGGAGTAGGTTTTGGCCTTCAGCTTTGTGCAACGGTAAGGGGAATAACCCCGTGATCATCAGTGATCAATAACGAGAGGACCGTTAGCAGTGGACGGAACATCTACTAAACGTCAAATCAGGACCGGCTTCCTGATCGCAGTCATTACTCTCGCTGCGCTGTCCGTCGCAATGTTTTCCACCATGACAGGCCGCAAACATCTTGACTCCGCCATGGAAAACAAGAACAGCAGCATTCTTGCGATGGGCAATCTTCTTCATAGTCTGGATGAAGTGGAATCGGTTCAGGATGCGTTCATGCTCGCTGCTGATAGCAATGCCTTGTTTGCACGCACTCGTGCGGTGCGCGATGTGCAATCGCGACTGGATGAATTGCAGTCCACTGACGTTACGATGTACCGGCAGTTGAACACCTCCATCACCGACACCATTCATGCGCTGGACGCCGAGTTGTCCTTGTACACAAAGAGCGGCATGCAATCGGTGACTCAGTCGGGCATGCCTGTCCGGCTGCTGCAACAACGACAGCAAAGTCATGATCTGGCAAATGCACTGATCAGCACTGTTAAGGCGGAGATGCAATCTCTTCGCATACAGTCGTCACGCAACACCGTCACGCTGTATATATTGCAGATCGCCATTATCTTGCTGGCGCTTGGTGTGTTGATATGGTCAGTGATCCTGATGCGTAGCGAATTGCGCGAGCGACAACAGAAAGAAAACCAGCTACGCGACATCAATGCCTATGTCGAATCGCTGCTGGAAAATATTCCTGCCATGATTTTTATCAAGGATGCACGCGACCTGCGCTTCGTGCGTATCAACAAGGCAGGAGAATCCTTGCTGGGCATTTCGCGTGAAGAATTTGTCGGCAAGAGTGATCACGATTTCTTTCCACCGGATCAGGTGGAGTTTTTTATCAACAAGGATCGTGAAGTGCTTGCGCAAGACAAGGTAGTGGAAATCCCGGAAGAAACCATTGACACGCGTAACCATGGCCAGCGGTGGTTGCACACATTGAAAGTACCGGTGATGAATGTCGACAAAAAACCATTGCTACTGCTGGGTATCTCGATGGATATCACCACGCAGAAGCTGGCTGAACAGCGCATCAAGGCATTGAATGTGGAACTCGAGCAGAAAGCCAAGCAGCTTAAAGTCAGCAACAGTGAGCTGGAGACGTTCTGCTATTCGGTATCGCATGACTTGCGCGCGCCACTGCGCACCATTGAAGGCTTTGCACAACTGCTGGAAGAAAATCAGCGTAGTTCACTGGATGCTGATTCGTTGCGTTATCTCAACACCATTCGTCGCAGCAGCAAGCAGATGTCGCAATTGATTGATGACCTGCTGGCGTATTCGAAGATGGGTCGACAGACCATCACGACAGAAAAACTGGACATGAATCTACTCGCGGCGCGTGCAACAGAGATTGCAGCATTTGGTCGTAATCCCAGACCCGAAATCATTATTGATGATTTACCCAACATCACTGGCGATGAAACCATGATCAGCAGCGTGTGGCTGAATCTGATCGACAATGCCATCAAGTACAGCGCAAAGAACATCATGCCACGTATCCACATCTCTGCTCGCAGCGATGATCACACCATCACGTATTGTGTTCAGGATAACGGCGTTGGCTTTGACATGCAGCAATACGACAAGCTGTTCGATGTGTTTCAGCGGCTGCATTCTGAAAGAGAGTTCACCGGAACTGGCTTAGGACTCGCCATCGTTGAACGCATTATCTCACGTCATGGCGGCCGCGTATGGGCCGAAGGCACACCGCAGCAAGGCGCAACATTTTACTTCTCCCTATCGACAGAACCTGCGCATGCTTTTAGCTAGTAGCATCGCTACTATTGAGCTCTACACTGACTTCATGATGCGTGTTGATGTTGCGCAGCAATGGTTGTCATGGCCATCAAAGCAAAACTAATTGGTAGTTGATCTGTCATACTACGTTGCCGATTTGGCAGTAAGACAACGCAGCAGTCATGGATATAACTCCCTTGATGATGGCGCGCATCCAGTTCGCGGCCAACATCACTTTTCATATCCTGTTTCCTTCCATTTCCATCGCGCTGGGATGGGTGCTGCTGTATTTCAAGTTGCGACATAACCGCGAGGTGGGCAATGCATCCACCGCAGCCAGTCAGTCAACACCATGGATGGATGCCTATCGCTTCTGGATAAAAGTGTTTGCGCTGTCGTTTGCACTCGGCGTTGTCAGTGGTGTCACCATGAGCTTTCAGTTCGGCACCAACTGGCCGGGATTCATGAACAAGGTGGGCAATATCGCAGGGCCATTACTTGCATACGAAGTACTCACGGCGTTTTTCATGGAAGCCACCTTTCTTGCCGTGATGTTATTTGGCATGAATCGTGTCAGTAATCGCGTGCATACATTGGCGACGGTACTGGTGGCAGGAGGAACAACGCTTTCTGCTTTCTGGATTCTCGCATTGAACTCGTGGATGCATACACCGACTGGGTTTGAAATGCGCAATGGCATTGCGCATGCCACCAGCTGGTACCAGATCATCTTCAATCCTTCCATGCCCGTCCGCGTTACACATATGTTATTGGCGTCGGGGTTAACTGTGTCCTTCTTACTG
>DATAHE010000400.1:0-7027 GCA_036263355.1 Steroidobacteraceae bacterium
CCCGAACCATCTGAACGATACGTTGGTGCAATGGCCACATCAGGTAACGCCAGCTTCGGGTTCAAGCTTTTGATACGCGCATCGTTCCACTTTGGGATTTCGCCCATGTAGATGCTCGCAATGGTTGGGCCATCCAGCACCAGATCACCGGGCTTTACGCCAGGAATGTTCACCACGGGCACCACGCCACCGATGATCATTGGAAATTGCACCAGGCCTGCGTCGTTCAAATCCTTGGGCTCAAGCGGCTTGTCGGAAGCACCGAAGGTGACGGTGCCTGCCTTGATCTGCTTAATACCACCACCAGAACCGATCGATTGATAGTTCAAACCAACATTGGTCTTGGCCTTATAGGCTTCGGCCCACTTTGCATAAATCGGATATGGAAAGGTCGCGCCAGCACCGGAGATATCCGCTGCCATCACATTCGCAGACAGGGCGCTGATCCCCAGTACCAGACCACCAACAGTGGCTGTTATCTTGCTTGCTAGCTTGTTCACAATTTGCCTCCACAGGCCTGTTTCAAAGGTGGCTGTATTTCGAACCGGTTGTGTTACAGACAGATGACAGAACGTAAACATTTTTGACGTTTGTCAGCGCTTTGTCTGTCATCTTTGCAGCGTCATTGCACAAAATACTGTGCCAATGCGACTAATTCATGACGGATTGATTGCGGTTAAGTGCGGCAGATGATTCACGCAGGACGCGCGCGGTCGGGAAATGGCAGGTGAAGTTGCTACCCTTTCCCAGTTCGCTGGTGATGGTCAAGGTACCGCCATGACGTTGCAGCGCATGCTTGACGATGGACAGTCCGAGCCCGAAACCACCCAGTTTGCGGGAACGACCAGAATCTACCCGATAGAATCGCTCTGTGAGTCTTGGTAGATGTTCCTGAGCAATGCCGATGCCGGTGTCGATGACAGATAGATGAGCGCCCTTCTCGTCATCCCACCAGCGCAGATCGATCCTGCCCGACGCCGGCGTGTACTTGATCGCGTTGGAGAGCAAATTGGCAAAGACCGACTGCAACTCCGTCTCCGAGCCGGTGAGGCAAACCTTGCTATCAAGATGCAAGTGAATATCGGGTCGATGCTCCAATGCCATCGCATCTTTCTTCAACAACGACAATAACCCCGGCACATCGACACGCTGCTCTTCATGAGGTTCACTGGTGTTTTCCAGCCGCGATAGCTGCAGCAACTCTTCTACCAGTGTGCGCATACGCTCTGCCTGACGTCGCATCTCCTGCAGCGGCTCTTGCCACACCTGATCAAGAGCAGCATCATCCGCCAATGCATCAAGATAGCCCGAAATAACGGTCAGTGGCGAACGCAACTCATGCGACGCATTCGCGACGAAATCTTTGCGCATTGATTCCATCCGCATTTCACGGGTGATGTCACGCACAATCAGCAAACGTTGCAACGATCCTTCAGCGCGCACCAGATGCAATGACAACCACTGATCCTGCTCACCAGAAATATGTACCGTCACCGACTGCGAGTAATCGCCCTTCTCCAGGTAATCAACAAAGATGGGATAACGCACCAGGTTCTCGATACGGATGCCGAAGTCGCGTTTGCGACGCAGATTGAGAAAGCGCTCCGCCTTGTGATTGAACCATAGCAATTCATTGCGCTCACCCAACAGCACTGCGCCGTCGGGCATGCCGCCAGTCAATCGACGAAACTCGCGCAACAGGCTAACAACACGTTGCTTGTGATATTGCTTGCGTCGATAGATTCTTGCGATGACCGCTATCACTTCGCCCCAGGGCCCGCCAATATCTGGCGGCGCCAGTACGCTGCGAAAGCGTACCCAGCGATCAAGAATCAACAGATTGCGTAATTGGAAAAACAGATAACCGGCAAATGCCACCGCCAGTGCGGCGCCGACATGATTAATAATCAAACCAATCACAACAGCAATGCTGATCAACGAGATCAGTCGCCACGCAATCTGCCAGGCTGTTTCATTGACTCGCGACGAGATGGTTTTCATGGGCGCTGTATCGATAGGCCAATCAGGAGTTACGACAGGATAAACTCAAACGACACAGAAGCAATTGCGCCCGTCACCTATTCAGGCTTTGCGGAAAAACGATAACCCGCACCGCGTACGGTTTGTACCAGATGATCAACCTTGAATCCTTCGAGCGCTTTACGCAGCCGTCGAATGTGGACATCGACCGTGCGTTCTTCCACATACACATTGCCGCCCCATACGCGATCCAGCAACTGGCCGCGACTATACATGCGTTCCGGATGCGTCATAAAAAATTCAAGAAGGCGATATTCAGTCGGTCCCAATGTCACGGTTTGATCATCTACTGTTACACGATGACTGCTGGAATCCAGTTTCAAACCGTGAACATCAATCACATCATCAGAAGTTGCCGGCGCTGCGCGACGCAACACTGCTGTAATACGTGCCATCAACTCACGTGGAGAAAAAGGCTTGGTAATGTAATCGTCCGCCCCGCTATCGAGACCTGCCACTTTATCGTGTTCATCTGCACGTGCGGTGAGCATGATGACTGGCAGATCCTTGGTATCTTTATCACGCTTGAGCAGACGAGTGAATTCCAGACCGCTCATGTCCGGCAACATCCAGTCCAGCACCATTAAATCAGGACGACGATTGGCAACAGAGGAGCGCGCCGCACTCACATCTTCTGCTTCGCTGACTTCATAGCCGCCGCGTCGCAGCCCAAAACAAATCATCTCGCGAATCGGCTTTTCGTCCTCAACTACTAATATGTGTACTGCCATAGGTGTCTGTAGGTTTATTTATCGATGTAACGTGGCAGTCATATCATCAGTAATATATTACAAACTCGTTACAGGTCGTAAATTGTTGGCATAAAGTGCAACAAAATCATGGCTTTTTTGATGCAGCTGCCACATGGGTTACCTGATCGCGAAGATAAACCGGTTGCGCTTGCTCGGGGCTAACTGCCAAACCCAATTGATAATCGCGCGACGCAAGTAGTGCCACTTCGCGAGCATGAGGCAGTGATGTCGCATTAAGTTCACATCCTGCAAAATGCTGCGCGAGTAATGGATAGGCGCCAATGCCTGTACCTGCCGCGATCTTCGGCATCCAGTTTTCATTTCGATGCGACTCAATCACTCGCTCCGGCGCACTGACCTGCTCAGTGGATAATGGCGTTACGAAACCCGCTTCGAGTTGAAAGCGTCCCCAATAGACTTCGCTCATGCGAGCATCCATGCACACCAGAATCTCTGCGCCGTTGATGCTTGCTTGTTGAGCAACCGCCGCCAGGTTTGAAACGCCGATCACTGGCAGGTCGGCGGCAAACGCCAGCCCCTGTATCACGCCGATAGCAATTCGCACACCGGTGAATGCGCCAGGACCACGACCAAATGCGAGCACATCCATTTGTTGCAATGTCAAACCTGCTTCCGTCAATACTTCCTGTACCATCGGCAAAACCAGATCGGCATGACCGCGCGGTGTCACCACGCCACGAGTAAGCGTAGCATCGTCAATTCGCAACGCAACAGAGCATTGCTCCGTCGCCGTATCAATGGCCAGTATTTTCAATCGTCGACTCCGTATGCATATCATGCCGGTCCAGATGCGCACGCAAGAACGTCTGCACTTTGGCCAGCTGCGATGTACGTGACATGGCGGGCAGACTGTTCAGGAATAATTTGCCGTAGCTACGTGTTACCAGCCTACGATCACACAGCATGATAATGCCAAAATCATGTTGATCACGAATCAAGCGGCCCACACCCTGCTTTAATGTCACTACTGCCTGCGGTACCTGGTCTTCCATAAATGGATTACCACCGCGTTGCTCAATGGCAGATTGTCGCGCCTTGGTCAGTGGTTCATCTGGCACGGCAAACGGAAGTTTGTCGATGATGACCACACACAGCGCGCGGCCCTTGACGTCTACACCTTCCCAAAAACTTTGCGTGCCCAGCAAGATAGCATTGCCGTGTTGACGAAATTGTTTAAGCAGTTGATCGCGTGGCGCTTCGCCTTGCACAAACAAGGGGAAAGGCGGCTGATCTGACCAATGTGACCGAAGCAGTTGCGCAGCTTCGCGCAATGCGCGGTAGCTGGTAAACAGCATGAACACGCCACCTTGGGTGCACTCAATCACTGGCAGCGCCGCTTCAACGACCTGTCGCGTATGCTGGGGCGACGATGGCATATCGATGCGATCTGGCAGGTACAACATGGCTTGCTGTTGATAATCAAACGGACTGCCAAACTGTTCCATACGCGCATCGGTCAATCCAATTTGTTGAGCAAAATAACTCAAGTCATCTGCAATAGATAACGTTGCTGACGTAAATATCCACGCCGCGCCCTGCTTGCGAATCAGGTTTTCCAATGGCGTCGCCACATTCACCAAGGCCTGATGAAGTACAAAGCCGGATTTGACGCTAGTGGCCCAACGCACCGAACCATCGTCCGCCTGCTGTTCTGCAAATATACGGATGCGTTGTACGAACTCCACCGCGCGATCATGCAACGCTTTCAGTTCAGTTTGATCTTCGGAACTTTTGTCGGTGTTCGCAATGAAGGTCTTGAACACGTCCATGCTGTCATGTAGCGCATCGATCAATGGATCAGGCCAGCGCGCATACTCCAGCAAATCGCTCTGGCTCTGCAACGATTGCGCCGCAGTGTTGACATGTTGTTCCAGTTGCTGAATCAATTTGATTTCCGTTTCGCCAATTCCTGCGAGCTTGCGCTGGCCGCGCATTACATCATTAATCCATTCACGAATTTGTCTTGCACTCAGGTTGACACCCAATGCCTGCGTTGCCACATCGGGTAATTGATGTGCCTCGTCGACCACCACTGCTTCTGCGCCGGGCAACAGGTCACCGAAACCTTTTTCTTTCAACAGCAAGTCAGCCATCAACAAGTGATGATTGACCACCACCACATCAGCAGCCTGAGCCTCTCGTCGTGCTGACATCACGAAGCAACGGTCAAACAATGGACACTCGGTACCAATACAGTTTTCGCGGGTAGAAGTGACATACGGCCACACGGGATCATCTTCTGCCAGTGCATTCAATTCACCGATATCACCACGCCGTGTTTGCACGGACCATAAATTCACTCTTTGAATACTGCGCGATAGTTCCCGCGAAAAGCCGCGCGTACTGGCCTGTTCATAGGATTGCTGCAAACGATGCAGACATAAATAATTGCCGCGCCCCTTTAACAACGCGATGCGCAGTGGTCGCCCCAACGCTGCGGTGAGTGAAGGGATATCGCGACTGAACAATTGATCTTGCAGACTTCGAGTACCAGTAGAAATGATAGCTCGCTTGCCAGCCAGCAAGATCGGCGCAAGATAAGCGAAGGTCTTGCCGACGCCGGTGCCCGCTTCCACAATCAAGTTACTTTGCGACTTGATTGCTCGTGCAATGGACTCGGCCATATGCAACTGTTCCATACGTACAGAAAACCCTGGCAACGTCTCTGCAAGCAAGCCGCTCTGTCCAAATACATCGTCAAGATTTTCGGCACGCGGCATCAGTCGAAGACCACACGAAAACGTGCCAGCACTGTGACTTGGGGCGCCAGAGGATGGCGAAATTGCCAGCGGATATGCGTTATCTTTTGCGATGTATTCGGATTCATGCTGCGAAGCTCGGCATTACTGAGAAATGTTTTGCCGCCATCAATGGAGTAGCTAAGCGTTGCACCCGCGCCAGTAACTGATCTGTCCACCAGTCTGGTATTCGCGGGCACCGGCTGTATCACCACTGCACGCCTCACCTTTTCATTACCAGCATTGACGATGCGCACCGTGTAATAGATTTGCTGCCCCTGCTCAACATCTTTCGCTGGTACGTAACGCACCTGCTCATCCTTCCCGCGTCTTTCAATCACGCGGATCTCCGGCAACATGGTAACCATCAACGGACTTGGGGTATCAGCAAATACACAGGTGCTCGACGCGCTCAAGCAAAGCATTGCAACAACGCGCAACCATTTGATCGAAGCGTACGACACGGAACGTGAAAAATCAGAAAGCACGGTAGTCAGGCGACTCGGGAAATGAAAACCCAGAATTGGGCAGTGTGAACGCCGGCTCACTCTTCGCAGACGTACCGAACGTGTTGCGGCGAACTGGCATCCGGTGATTTGCCGAAGCCAATCATTCCTTCACCTTTCAACTGCACGCTATCACGACGCACAAAAGATTCTTCGCCAGACTGGCTAAGCACAAAGGTGCCATTGGTACTTTGGTCCACCAGCATGAACTTGTTGCGCGAAAATTCGACACGAGCATGCAGGCGCGAAATCAGATTTCCTTTAATAACCAGATCATTCTCTTCAGCGCGGCCGATATTAATGCCGGGGCGGGTATCGCTTAACAGCAATTCAGTTCCCTGATAATGCAATCGCAGACGCTGCTTCTGCTTCTTCTGCATGTTACCCAAAGCCAGTGACGGCAACATGCTGGTGGCATCTTCCTTCTGCCACAGCACTTCAAACAATTCATCTTCGTTACTCTTTCCCTTAAGCATCGTGACATCAATCTGCCTGACCGATGAGCGCCACTCGGGCGCCAGACGTTGTGCCATCGAACCTGAGATCATGATCTGGCCCGCCTTTGCCTGACTGGTCATGCGATTGGCGGTGTGAACGGCAGCCCCGAAGATGTCGCGATTCTCTAGCACCACCGGACCATAGTGACAACCAATACGGATATTGATGGGTTGACCATCCACTTTCAGTTCAGCATGCGAGCGAATTTCATGTTGCATCTGGCTGGCAGCGTTCAATGCTTCGTCAGCCGTCGGAAAGGTGGCCATGATTTCATCGCCAATGGTCTTGATGACCGTGCCTTCATGCAACTCAGTGGCAGAACGCATGATATCAACGCACATCAGGATCATATCGCGAGCGCGTGCGTCGCCCATAACCTCATAGATATGGGTGCTTCCGACCACGTCGGCAAACAATATTGCTAATTCTATGTCCTTCCCCACGCCGCAATTCTATACATAATGCCCGTGAC
>DATAHE010000401.1:0-4845 GCA_036263355.1 Steroidobacteraceae bacterium
CGCGGATACGTCGCAGCTGACGGAATGGGCGAGTGATATTCCCGAGAACGCTGTGAAACTGGCAAAGGCATTTTGGCCAGGTCCTTTCACTCTAGTGTTGAAGCGTGCAGCGCGCGTCAGCGACCTGGTGACTGGAGGTCAGGACACCGTCGCTATTCGCGTTCCGAGCAATCTCATCGCGCAGCAGTTACTGCGCGAGTTCGGTGGCGGCATTGCTGCGCCTTCGGCCAATCGCTTTGGTCACGTCAGTCCAACCTCGGCAGCGCATGTGCGTGATGAGTTTGGTGATGCATTGCTGATCGTTGATGGCGGCGATTGCGAGGTCGGACTGGAGTCGACCATCGTCAGTTGTATTGATGAAGTACCGCGATTGCTGCGACCCGGTGGTATTTCTTTATCTCAACTACGCGCAGTAGTGCCAGAGGTGTCCGACGTGGTGAGTGTCGATGCGCCGCGAGCGCCAGGCATGTTGGAGAAACACTACTCGCCATTCACGCCGATTCTCATGGTGAGTTCTGAGTCACTCGACTCCGTCGTGAAGGACTATGTGAAATCCGGCGAGCGCGTGGCAGTGCTTGCGATGCGTGCAGCGCCAGCAATGCATCCAACGTTGACCTGGATTAATGCGAGTGATGATCCAGTCTCTTATGGACATTCTTTGTACGCCAGCTTGCGTGCGCTGGACAAAGCAGATGCCAAGATAATCGTTGTCGAGCAAGTTCCCAACGATGAACAATGGCAGGCGGTGCGCGATCGTCTGCAGCGCGCTGCGGCGACTTGAGTTGCGCAAACTTGCGCGAATTAAACTTCAGCAGTCGCTTGCACGCCCTTGCGCGCCACGGTGATGAGTAATTCACTGAATAGCCATTGCCAAAAATGCCGCGCAATTCCACATTTTTGCATGTCATAAAAATTCGTTATAAAAAAACGTGCGCAAGTTCTTGCATCGGGGAACGTTTTTGTTACATTGCGCCCCGCCGGTGATGCTCAGTCACCGAGCCTGAGTAAGAGAGCACTTAGAGCCTGTAGGCAGTGATCAACTGCTTCCGAAGACAGGGCGCGAAAGCTGCCGGTGCCGCTCGACCAGACCTTTGAGTGGGTTGGTTAAGTGTTTGGCAGTTTTTTAGCGAGGACCTGACAGGTGTTACCACGCGCAGCGGTGCAGTCTCTTTCCCTTTTTCCGTCCGATCAATCCAGTGAATCCAGCGTCACGCTCAGTGACGATGAAATTCGCTCATTGGCGGCACGCTTTGGTTCGCCACTTCTGGTGGTGGACTGTGACCAGGTACGCCGTCAGTATCACGCGCTGAAGGCCGCGTTGCCCGGTGTTGATCTTCACTACGCATTAAAGCCACTGCCGCACGTTGCGGTGGTTGCCTGTCTGCGCGACGAAGGTGCCTTTTTCGATCTCGCCACGACTGGCGAAGTAGAGCTGATGAAGGCTGCTGGCATTGCGCCAGAACGTTGCATTCACACTCATCCCATCAAGCGTGACAGTGACATCCGCGATGCACTTCGCTACGGCGTGAATATTTTTGTCGCCGACAATCCGGAAGAAGTGAAGAAGTTCGCCCGCTATCGCAAGCGCGCCGAATTGCTGATTCGTGTGTCATTCCGCAGCCCGAATGCGGTGTGCGATCTCTCCAAGAAGTTTGGTTGCGAACCCGGTGCGGTGCTGAGCCTGATTGAACAGGCACGTGCTCTCGGTGTGCGCGTGCGTGGCTTGAGTTTCCATGTCGGCTCGCAGGCTACAGAGCCATCCAAGTACATTGAAGCCATCAATGCCTGCGTTAGCTTGTACGGCGAAGCGTTGCTTGCTGGATTGCCAGCGATGGACATTCTCGATATCGGCGGTGGATTCCCTGTCTCGTACAACGAACCAGTAATGCCCATTGATGAATTCTGCGCTCCGATTCGTGAAGCGTTATCGCACATGCCAAAGCATGTTCGCATCATTGCCGAGCCCGGTCGCTTCATCGCTGCGCCTGCGGCCATTTCAGTGTCGACTGTGATGGGCAAGGCGAAGCGTGATGGCCGCATGTGGTACTACCTGGATGATGGTGTGTACGGTTCGTACAGTGGTCAGATGTTTGATCACGCCAAGTATCCGGTGAATTCGCTGAAGCAGGACGGCGAAAAATTGCCTAGTGTCCTGGCAGGTCCGACTTGCGATTCCATTGATGTGATTGATGACAACATCATGCTTCCAGAACTGGAAGTAGGTGACCTGATCGTCGGTCGCATGATGGGTGCGTACACCTGGGCGAGTGCAACAGATTTCAACTTCTTCCGCCGCGCCAAAGTAGTGGTGGTGAATGAAGCGCCTGCGGATGCGAAGCGCGTTGTGAAGTTACCGACGCTTCGCTGAAGATACCGAACACACCACGCTGCTCCTGACGTTGTAGCGTGACAAGCAAATTCGAGCGCATTACTTGTTGAGATAGGGCCCGACGATTTTCTGAGTATCCGCGCTGGTGATGACCGGGAAAAATTCAAACGACACCCCGGTGCCTCGCGTACGTAGTACCCATTCTTGCAGTAATCGCGGGTCATCGCATTCCATCAGCTGAAAGCAACGACTGAAGTTGGGCTCGATCCAGCTATCGATGTATTTCAATCCCTCTGGAAACATACGGCCTTTTTCTTTGAGGCGTTCATAGACAGGGATCATGTCATTGTCCTTGAAGCGCTCAATAACCATAAAAAGCATGTTCCACCTCGCTGCCGTCTGGTTTATGCCTACAGTGATATTGTCAAAATTTCATGGAGAAACCCAGCGCCACATTCCAGTCCGGCGATTCATTGGTAAGTCCACGTTGAACCGACGCATCGAGTTGCACTGACTTGCTCAGTAACCACGTGACGCCAGTGTCAGCGGTGACGATATTGCCACCATCATCCTTGCTGGCCAGTTGTTGTCCGGCGAGTTCGACAAAGCCACGCAGTGCAGGCGTGAACTGTTTGCCGCAGGTACCGGCCAGTATGCCGCTTATAAAATGATGACGATCATTGTTGTCATACATCACACCGGGCATCACGCCACAAGCAATCACATCAGAGACTTCCCACTCTGCAACGAAGCGCAGTGATGGTCGTATGCCATTGCCACTGAACTGCCGCGTGCCCGTATCTAGATCGACATGGAGCAGCCATGCCGTGCTAGGTGAGTGAGTGCGCGCATCGCCATCGGTGAAGTGCCATTTTACGCCGAGAGCAATATCTGAATAACCCGATTCGGTTTCTGTAACTCCACCGATGGTGGTGTGCTGCACAACATGGCCATCCGTTTCCATGCGCAATTCAAGAGTGTCGGTTAAACCAGCGCGTATCAAGGTCGGCGTGGTATAGGTGCGGTCTTCGACACCGGAATCTTTGTTGTTTTCCATGCTGATGCTGGTTTCGATCTGCATCTTGCCGCGGCCGACCACATCGCTGGATTCCACAAAATCAGGCCGGTCAGTCACAATGCTGTCGTCCTCGGCATAGGCATTACAGCAGGCTAGTAAGATAGCCAATGCGATAAGGCGTAGCGGCTGTGACTCGAGACGTTTCATGCTGAATGTCCTTCTGCGGAGTTGCGAATACCGGCATATTAACGTCATCAACGCGATAAGATGAAGTGTGACAAGTTACGACAGCTTAGTGGATGCAATCAATGCCGCAAATCAAGTCAGTTGTGTTTGATGTGGGGTGGGTGCTGGTGCATCTCGATTACAACCCATTGCTGACCTATCTGGCCAGTTCCGGACAAAGCTATGCCATGAAAGAAGTGATTGCCGCCATTGATCTGGAAGGACATGAGCGCGGCGAGTTTGATGGTCAACAACTGCTGGACAATATGGTGCGTCTTGCGCCGAGCCTTGATCGAAAGCGATTAGAGTATTTATGGACGCAGATGTTTACGCCGGTGCAGCCCATGTTTGAGCTGGCGCGCAAGCTCTCACAGACACACAACGTACATCTGCTCAGCAATGTGGGTGACTTGCACTGGACTCATCTGGATCGTCAATATCAATTGCTGTCACTGGCGCACAGTGCATTGCCATCGTTCGAGGCACGTGTAATGAAACCGCATCGTGATATCTACAAGCTTGCCGAGCACCGTTTCAATCTCGAACCAATGCAGACTGTGTTCATTGATGATCTATTGCCCAACGTTGAATCTGCAAAGCAATGTGGGTGGCACATCATTCATCATCAGTCACCAGAAGAAACCATCAAAGCCTTGCAGAAGCTGGGTGTCTATTAACCTTACAGGCAGCTATGCCGTTCGCCCTGAGCATGTCGAAGGGTTCTTATTGATGTCGATTTGTTTCTTTTTGGGGTTAAAGAAAGCTGCTCGATGCCATTGGATTCTTAAAGAATGCTTCGACAAGCTCAGCACGAACGGAAGTCAGAGATAGGCAAGCACAGTAATTAAGAGTTTACCCATTATTTTGCCGGAACGCTGCTAATCGAAACACGCTGAACATAGCTCGCCGTTCCGGTTCGCGGATCGGTCCAGCTAATTGTGATTACGTATTGCGGTGGTACGGTGCTGGTATCGAGCACAATGCGCGCGTTGCCATTGGACAGTTCATGTGCAACTTCATCCTGCCAGCAGGCTACATCGTTTTCGACATCGGGAATGGACTGCGCCGTGTTGCACACATGGCCAAGGCCCGTTTCAAAACTCGCGTCTGCGTTTTTCTTGTCGCGAATCATTATTGCCATCTGATCACTTAACTGCGCCGCCGTCGCATGCAAGCGCCCGCCGCGCAGAGAGTCGTTGTGTCTTGCATAGATGGCACCAATGCCAATCGTGCAAATGGCCATCGAAGACAAACCAATCACGATTTGTCCCGC